>CANGGL010000001.1 GCA_947453465.1 Microbacteriaceae bacterium
CTGAGGAGATTCCCTTAGAGAGTTGTACTTACTTTACGATGAACTTCTCAGTGGTAACGAAACCACCAGAGATCTTCACGGTAACGGTGTGAGTACCCTTCTTTAGGTTGTAGTTAAGAACAACGTCAGCGTCTGAAGCTGAGGTCTTTGACCACTTCTTAACGCCGTCTACGTAGAACGAGACGGTCTTACCCTTGGTGAATGATGAAACTGCAGTTACGCGGTTGTTAACAATGTCAACCTGAGCGTCGGTTACACCAACGGTTAGTGTCTTGGTTGCTGAGATTACAGTAGCGTCAGCATCGGTAGCAGTGAACTTAGCGGTTACAACTGCGTCTCCGAAGTCGTTAGCACCCGCAACGAACTGAACGGTTCCGACACCCTTGCTGTCGGTAGTTGCAGTAGCTGCTGAAAGTGAACCAACGCCGGTTACAGAAACTGCAACTGGAACGCCAGAAACCACGTTACCGAACTTGTCAACAACCTTCACTGAAACGGTTACTGAACGGCCAACCTGTGACAGTGACGACGCATCGATGGTTAGAACGTTAGTCTTCGCAAGCGAAGTGATTCCGGTGTAGGTGATGGTTGCAGTTGCAGTTGCAGCGCCAGCGGTTACGGTTACAGTCTGAGCGCCAGCAGTGGTGCTGAATACTAGGACTGAGTAGTGACCGACGTTGTCTGAAGTGACAGTCGCTGAACCGATGGTGTAAACGTTACCAACTAGGAAACCTAGGCCTGCACCAGTGATGGTAACAGTCTGGCCAGCTACTCCCACGCCAGTTGCGTCGGTTGCGTAACCATCAATGGTGTCCTTTGAACCAGCGGCAGTCGCAGTACCGTAACCGATACCTGCTGCAGTCTGGCTGTTTGAGTCAACGTTAAGGTCGGCTGCTACAAGGGTGTTGGTAATGGTCGAAACCTTGGTGGTGCCTGCTGAGCTAACAGCAGTCACAGCTGAGGTGACCTTCGAGTTTAGGTTGACAGTAACGTCTGCAGCCTGAGTTAGACCAGCAGTGGTGTCAGCAACCCAGGTTCCAGTGGTGTCTAGCTTCTGAAGAACCGCGTTTACAACAACGGTGCCAGCGGCAGTCGAGTTGTCAACGATAGTCTGCGAAGCAACGCCATTAGCGAATACTGGGTAGTAAGCGAACACTGCAGTTCCTGAAGTCTTGGTTAGAGCAAGACGACGAGCTGCGGTGAAAGGTGCGCCGAACTGGTTTACAACGCTGTAGTTAAGGGTGTATGAACCGCCAACAGTTGACTTCAACTGTCCGTTGGTGCCCTTTACGTCAGTGTTTACAACCTTCGCAACGGTCTCGTCAGCCCAGGTAAGGGTGTTGGTAGTTGCGGTGGTGTAACCAGTGGTGCTCTTTAGAGCAGCAACAGAAACTGCAACTACGTCATCCTTTGCGCCAGTTCCAACACCAGTGAAGGTGACAGATCCGTCAGCAGCGGTAACAGTCTTGAATACAACTGGCCCAGAGGTTGCAGTTAGAACTGCGGTACCAACGGTGAAAGTTGAAGCTGCTGCCAAGGCGGTCTTGGTCAAGGTCACAGAAACTGGAACACCAGCAGATGCAAGTGCAACTGAGCTGCTTAGAATCTGGGTCTTGAAGGTGATTGCACCGTTGTAACCGGTCTTAACGGTGGTTGCTGTAGAAGAGCCGATAACAGTTGCGGTACCGGTGGTCTTTAGCACGTCAATGGCGTCAACAGAAGCGTTGGTTCCAAAAGCAGGTGCAACAGCGCCGCTGACAGAACCTAGTTTGGTTGCGGTTGTTAGGTAGTAAGCCTGAGCGGTGACAGTACCTGCAGTGATTGGAGATGCCGTTGCCTGGTTTACGTTAACTAGGCCGCCTGAGTTTACATCCCATGAGGTGTTGGTTGAACCGGTACCTGGGGTGATGTCAGCAGTGCTGCCTGAAGCTGCGTTTGCGAATGAAATCTTCACGTCGGTGCCTAGGTTAGCCATGTTGATGTCGCCACCAAGAACGACCTTACCTGCGATAACTGATGAACCGATAACGGCAGCAGTCACAGTGGTGGTTGCAGTTACGTTAGCAGCAGGAATGAAGGTGACGGTCTGAGTCGGTGAGACTAGGTCGGTGTCATCAATAACGCCGTTGCCGTTCTCATCGATGAATGCGGTCACACCAACAACAACGTTTGCAGTTGCTGCTGAGCTAGTGTGAATCTTTAGGTGGTTCTTCAAGGTTGAAGCGGTCGAAACACCACCGTTACCGGTCTGACCTGAAACAACGATGTTCTTTGCAGTTAGAACAGCAGCATCGGTGCTGCTTGAGGCACCGGTTAGGTCAGTGGTAGTTGCGGTTGCACCGGTGCGGACCTTGTGGTCGTTGGTAGCGGCGGCTGCAGCGCCATCAAATGCGACATCCAGTGATGCGCCGCCAGCGTTGGTGACCAAGAAGCTTAGGTTTGCTAGTGGTCCTGTAGTAGCGCCGTACTTTAGCTGAACGGCTCCAGTGGTGATGGTTGAAGCTAGGTCGAAGGTCGAGCCAGCGATCGAGTTGTATGTTGTACCTGCTGCTGGGGCAAGAGTGAAGTCTGTTGATGCCGTACCAGCCGCGAACGCCGGAGCGCCTGCGAATAGTGTGGTACCCAGAGCTACAACTGCACCGAGAGCAAGACCCTTACGAGTCAGGTTCTTAGACATGTATGTCTCTTTCTTTTCTTGGTTATCTCTATCTTCAGGATGAAGACGGAGCGGCAACTTAATTGCGGCCCAGCAACCAAGCAGGAGGGCGCAAAGATGTCGCACTCTTAAGTCAACGCGAGGCATTACGGTTCATCACGGTGTGGTTACGTGTTGTGGCTGGACTTGTCGAAGTAATGTCCGGACATAGGTTGGCCGAAAGCCAACGGACAAGAAAGCTTCGTATTATCTTCGTATCAGGCAACATTTTCGTTGCTGCATCCGGGGGGAGAAAAAATGCCAGGGGTCCAGACACCAGAACTAGGTGCCGTCGAGTCAGTGCTTGACGCAATGCTAAAAAGTGAGAACGCATCGGAATTCTGCCGATCACTCGTTCACTCAGACTTTTCAGGGTCAGCCACCCAAGGCTGCCATTTGTTCTTGCTAGATAACAAGTCACGTTTGTCAACGGTCGCCGGCTATGGCCTGGCCCCAGCTGACCTCGAGCAGAGCAGCGACGAACTCTCGGCTTGGGACAACAACCCGGTTTCAACTTGTGTTCGTGAGAAGCACCACATCTTCGAAACAGCCAAGAACGGCGGCAAGTCTCTTGTGTGTGTGCCGCTCCTGCGTGACCAACTGCCGGTCGGCGTGCTGTGCCTAGTGCTTGATTCAAACACCAAGACGCTTCCGTTTGCCGAATCGTTGATTCCGATTCTCAGCAAGCTCGGCGCTTTCATTCTTGCCACCATGGCAACGCAAAAGGGTCGCCCAGGCAACTTTGACCCTAATGCCACCGGTGAAGACCTCACCTCTCGTCAGATTCAGATTCTTGAACTAATGGCTGAGGGACTGGTCAACGTGGAGATTGCCGGTCAGCTAATGCTTAGCGAGTCAACCATTCGTCAAGAGACTGTTCGCATTTATCGCGCGCTTGGTGTGCCAAACCGCGCCGAGGCCGCCAAGAAGGGCAAGGCCCTTGGTCTAATAGGCCGCCGCACTCACATTCAGTCGGTTTCATAAAGCCTTCCAAACGCAAGAAACCCCAGACCAATTGGTCTGGGGTTTCTTGTTGCTAGATCTGTTTACTGATTTAGCGAAAGGTTCACTACTGTACGATGAACTTCTCAGTGGTAACGAAACCACCTGAGATCTTCACGGTGATGTTGTGAGTGCCCTTGCGTAGGTTGTAGTTCAAGACAACGTCAGCGTCAGAGGCAGAAACCTTTGACCACTTCTTTACGCCGTCAACATAGAACGCAACAGTCTTACCCTTTGAGAACGAAGCAACTGCGGTTACGCGGTTGTTTACGATGTCAATCTGAGCGTCGGTTGCACCGAATGAAACAGTCTTAGAGACAGTTGCGGTGGTTGCGTCAGCAAGAGTCAGGGTTGCAGTAACAACTGCGTCACCGTTCTCTAGCGCACCAACGATTAGCTTGCCAGCGATCTGACCTGCTGCGTTGGTTGGGGTGGTGGTGTTTGCTAGGTAGCCAACGCCAGTTGAGGTTAGAACTGCGGTTGCACCAGAAACTACGTTGCCGAACTTGTCGGTAACGGTTGCAATGATGTCAACTGAGCGGCCAGCCTGTGAAACTGCAGCAAGGTCGCCTAGGACGATCTTGTATGCAGATGCAGTGGTTGCAGCAGCGAAGGTAACAACAACAGTTGCTGAGACTGAACCGTTTGAAACGGTGATGGTCTTTGCACCTGCGGTGGTTGAAGCAACGTAAACAACTGCAGCAGCGTTCTGAGCAACCTTGGTTGCTGAGTCCTTAGTTGCAGCTGCACCATCGATTGATAGGTAAACGCCGGTGCCAGAAACGGTTAGCTTCTCGCCTGCGTTTGAACCAGTCAAGGTGACCTTTGCCCATACGGTGCTTGCTGCGGGTGCAACTAGTCCGGTGGTTAGGGTCGAGTCGGTCTGGTCGTAGCTGGTTAGAGCCTGTTTCTGTGCGCCTGCAACAGTCCAAGCGCCGTTGTTGATGCCGTTGGTTGCATCGATTGCCGGAGCAACGGTGAACGAGTAAGCAGCTGAACGGACCTTTAGAGTGTGAACTACAGAGTCAGAGCCACCGGTTGCCCAGGTTACGGTTCCGTTGGTGGTCGTGCTGATTTCTAGTGATGATGCAACTGAAACGTCAGCAACGGTGTCGGTTGATGGGGTCACTGAGAAAGTGGCCTTACCAGCTGATACTGCAATGTACTGAGTTGCAACGTTGGTTGCGGTAACAACTAGACGCTCGTTGGTGCGTGCTGACAAGGTACCGAACTGGTCCTTTACCGAGTAAGCAAGTGCAACAGCGGTGTTCTTGTTGGTTGCAATGATGCTTGAAGCTGCATCGGTTGCATCGTCAGAAACGTGGTAAACAGCTGCAGTTGAAGTTGCAACAACAGCTGAAGTGAAGTTCTGAGCCGCGAAGGTAACGGTAACGGTGCTTGAACCAGCGGTGAAACCAGTGGTTGAAACGTTTACTGATGCAACACCTGATGCGTCGGTGGTCAAGGCAACTGAAGCGGCTGCAAGCGCAGCTGCATCGGTGTACTTGGTGCCGTTTACGGTGATGCTAACTTCGGTGGTGTTGCTTGAAGACAATGCAGCAAGAGTTGCGTTAGAAACCGAAACGGTTGCCTTAACTGCAACTGCTGGAGCAGCAACTGGGGTGGTTGCGGTGTCTAGAGCCTTGACCGATGCAACGAATGAACCGTTTGCACGAACAACAGCAGCGGTGCTTGATGCGCCGGTGGTTGCTGCAGTTGCGATTGCGTCTGCACCCTTAACCACGTTTGCAGTGATTGAAGAGATGGTGCGTGCGGTTGCGGTTGCTGATGCAGCGGTGCCTAGTGCAACGGTGTCGTTGTAAGCCTGAGCGGTTACAGCTGCACCTGAAGCTAGAGCTGAACCAGATAGTGCCCAGATTCCGGTTGAGCTGGTGTAGGTACCAGCGGTAACCGAGCCACCAGCAACGGTGAACTTAACGGCTTCTGCAGACATCTGCTCAACGTTTAGGTCTCCCCAAACAACGGTTGCCTTAACGCTTAGGTCACCGGTTGAAGGTGCGGTTAGTGAAACTACAGGAGTAATGTCTGCAGCCTTCTTGAACGCAACTGTCTTTACGGTGTTCCACTCGCCAGCGGTTAGCGCGCCGTCGTTGTTGGCGTCAACGAATGCGGTGACCTCAACTGATGATGAAACGGTGGTGGTGACGGCCGATAGGCCTAGGTAAGCAACGTCAGTTGCTGCATCGATGCTGCCAGCAACAGCTGCAGAGGTGGTGCTTACTGCCTGTGCGGTTGCAGCGGTAACTGCAGTTGAAAGTGCGCCGTTGTTTAGCTTCGATGAAGAGAACTTAACGGTTGAGTTTGCGTCAGTCTTGACTAGGTACTTCAACTGAGCGTATGAAGACGGGGTGAAGCCAGGTGCAAAGGTAGTCGCAAGAGTAAACTGCGAGCCTGCTGCAATAGCGTATGAGGTACCTGCTGCTGGAGCAACGTTGATCTCGTTAGCCGCGAATGCTGGTGAACCAGCAAATAGAGTCGCGCCTAGAGCAACTACTGCACCAAGAGCTAGACCCTTGCGGGTTAGGTTCTTAGACATGTATGTCTCTTTCTTTCTTGGTTATCTCTACCTCCAAGACGGAGTTAGAGCGGCAACTTATTGCGGCCCAGCAACCAAGCAGGAGGGCGCAAAGATGTCGCTATCTAAAGATAACGGACAATAGTCCGGACTATTACGGTATTTGTCCAGACTTTTTCGAAAGCAATCAAAAAGCCCCTGAATCCAAAGATTCAAGGGCTTTCTCGTGAAGTTTTTTATACCTACTTATTAGGGGCTGTCACAACGAAGGTTGCGCTCGATGCCTTTCCGACGGTTGCACCGAATGGCATCTCTAGTGAAACCTTGGTTCCGGCAAGCGCAGTTTGATCCCAAACCTTGCCCGAAGCGTCATACGGCAGCTTCACAATGCCGGTCAGCTTCATTCGTGACTCTCCGTTGACCTCGCTGAAAGTAACCACTGAGTCTTGGAGGAACGCAAAGTATTTGAAGCCGTCGATGGTGAAGTCAAAAATTGCACTTTGCAAGGCAGGGGCACCAGCGACCGAAATGTTTATGACCGCATGGTTGCCAACACTGTCGTAGACATCGAAAGCTTCACTGCGGTCAGTCTCAGAAACCGATGCTGCGCGCAGCGCACCAGCTGAACTTGTCTTAGTTGAATAGATGCGCGAGACCTGAACCGCGTTGAACGGGCTCGGCTCTGCCGATGGTTCAACTCTGAAGGACGCAATTTTCACACTGGTGCTCAGTGTTGGTGCCAGTGTTGCCTTTATGGTTGTCGACTGCGTCGAGCTTGGTGACTCTGAGGCACTCACCTGAGGGGTTGAAGTTATTGGCTGCCGATCTGCTTGGGCAATTGTTGCCTGCTGGTTGCGGTTGCCAATGTTGACAAATGCGCCAATGGCAAGAAGCATGAACAACACGAAGACCATTGCCTGGGCGCTGATGTTCTTTGCCTCGTGCGCTGCCTTACGGGCGGCCACTGAAAGAATTGCCGAGACAGACATGCCGGCGGTGTCAACGTCGCTACCAAGCAGCGCCTTCTTGAATGCTGCACGAGCGCGGAAGATGAGTTGAAGAGTGGCGTTCTCGCTCAGGCCAACCTGAGAGGCGATTTCGCGAGTCGACTTCTCTTCATACATAGACGCCAGAAGGACTTCGCGGTGACGCGGGTTCAGCTTGCTTAGGGCAAGGCGAACGATTGCGGCATCTTCGATGTGTTCCATCTCACTGCCAACTTCGGCATCTTTCGATGCAGGCTCGGCAATTTCATCGATGTTGTTGATGATGGCACGGCCAGAAGCACGAATTACGTCAAGGCAAAGAAGGCGAACCTTCCACTTCAAGAAACGCAGCACACCGATTTCTGAGTCAAGCTCAGGCAGGGTCACCATCAAATAAAGGAATGCATCCTGTACGACTTCATCAACCTGGTGCTGGCTGCGCAAAAAGCGGCGAGCGTGGCGCTCTAGGTGCGGGCGAAAGCGGGTATAGATGTTGGCGAAGTCTTGGGCAGACCAATCCTTGAGCACCGCTGCGCCATGCGCGCGGAACTCAGGGTTCTCGACGTCGTCTAAAGACTCTTCATCCCACTCTGCCATTTGATCCATACCTCTAGTTTGTCAGACATATTAAGTAACGGGCTAGCTCCTGCTTTATTACGAATGCGAGGGATTTAGAATGAGGTGGAGCGATTAGGGGTAGGGGAACACGATGAAAATAAACATAAATAAGGTCTTTTGGCAGCGTTTTGGAGTCGCAGCCCCGCTGGTCGGACTTGCTTCAATTTGGGTGATGTCGAGGGTTGCCAACGTACTCCCCAAAATAATGGGAGATGAACTCACCTATAGCATGGATGCCAGGAAATTGGCTCTTGGCGACTCAACGGTTCCTAACTATCTCTTCAATCTGTTGTTTAGTTCTACTAACGTGTGCGGTTATAACTTCTATGGATGCGCGAAGGGCATAAATTTAGCCCTGCTAATAGGTGTTGCGGCGGTGGTCTATCTGCTCGGGAGAAAATTAACAACTCCCTCTCTAGCATTCTTCGCAGCTCTTCTCGTTATGGTCGGACCAATTTCGAGTTACGTGTCCTATTTCAGCCCAGATTTGATGTTTTATTTAGGCGCTTTAATCGTTGTTTACATGGCTCTAGACCTTGCTTCGGATTCTAAGGTGACACGATGGGCGGTGCTAGGTGGATCTCTTGGATTAGTAACCCTAATCAAGCCACACGCACTTTTCCTACTGCCGCCACTAGTCATCTATGTTTTGTATTTGGCCGCGAAACGGCCACATTCGCGGCTGGTGTCAGTAATCTCGAACTCGATGGCCCTAATTGCTACTACTTTCATCGTGAAAATGGGCCTGGGATTTGCCTTTGCCGGCACAAAGGGATTAGCGCTCTTTGGCGGCAACTACGATTCGGCAGCAACGAAAGTAGTGAACCTAGGAGCGCAGGTTTCCGAACCAACGGGCCCGGCTGCACCAGGAGCGATGGTGAACCTTGCTAATCCAACTGCATCCGACTGGTCCTTCAGGTCGCTTTCATGGCTTGAACCCTTGTCTCAGGGGATGGCATTCCATCTTTCGTTCTATGTACTTTTCTTCGGAGTTCCCAGCGTTGCCCTTTTCGTGCTCACTTTTCGCGCACTTAGAGTCAAAAGCGCCCCCCTAGTTGCTGAAAAATTTATGGTGCTTTCGGCCTGTGTTGTTCTTTTCTCAACCTTTGTTAGCGTCGCCTATGTGGCACTCTCCCCTGCTTGGGGCGAGCCTCTCGGTAATCGCGTGATGGTCCGGTACTACGAGTACGCGTTGCCTTTAGTAACTCTGACGCTTCTTGCGACCGCATCCGTCGATTTGAAAATTAAGACCTGGGCAAAATGGTTCACCCTTGGGATTTGTGCAACTGCTCTGATTTTCTCAATTGCAGGGATTAGCTCTTCCGTTCCACCTCTATTCACAGACTCCTCTCTAATAGCAAGTGCCATGAAATCTGGAATTTCCTTGTACGTCCTTGGGGTGCTCGCCCTTGGCGCGTTAGCCTACTGGCTTTGGTCACCCAAACAGGGCCGAAATCTTTGGCTTTACATCTTTAGCCCTGCGCTCGTGCTGTTGTTTGCTGTGAGCAGTTATGTAAACATGACTATTCCAAGCTCACACGTTGGTATGTATACAACCGCTTCACGATGGGCCCATGACAATCTCACCCCCACTCAAAAACACAACTTGGTTGTTTATGGAAACATAAGGCAGAACGTTCAAGCGGCACAATTCTGGGTAGATGACCCAACTGTGACTGGGCAAACTGTCCCAGTTGGCGGCACAGTGGACCTTCAAACTTTACCTGTCGACACCTATGTAGTCGGAATCGGCAATTTGGTATTCAGTGGACACGGTATTTTGGTGCACAAAGAAACCTCCTTCCTAGTTGCCCGAGTAACCAAGTAGTTGCCTGAATTGACGAAAATTGGCATCGTTGTCCCAACTATTGGCGGCCGACCAGAGTATTTGCCGCTTGCGCTCAAATCAATTCGCGAAGCTGGGGATGCCTATATTCTCCTCGTAGGCAACGCGGACTTTAATCCGACCCCGCTAAAAAATTCCGGGTTAATCGACGAATACCTGTGTGAAGTCGAAACAGGTTTAGCCGCCAAAATTAATTTTGGCTTCCGGTCATTACCCGACAGCGTTGAGTTTATAAATTGGCTAGGGGATGATGATCTCCTAGAACCTGATTCTTTGCGTTTAGCGGCCACCATTCTTGAGGGCGACTCGCGAGTCGCTTTTGTATACGGAGGTTGCGAGTACATCGACCATCTTGGGCGTCCGATATGGCTCCAGAAATCAGGCGCCTGGGCAGTGCCGCTACTCCGGTTCGGCCCACAATTAGTCCCCCACCCGGGCAGTTTGTATAGACGTACCGCCTTCGATGCGATTGGCGGTCTAGACACGAAATATGGTTGGGCTTTTGATTTCAAGTTGTTTCTTGGATTGAGCAAGATCGGGAAAGCGGTTTTCGTCAACAAAACGCTCGCAAAATTCCGATGGCATCCCGGTTCATTGTCTGTTGGTCGTAGGCGTGAGTCCGTCAAGGAAGCAAGCCGTGTTAGGGTCGAGAACCTTCCAAATTGGCTTAAGCCCATCAGCCCGGTGTGGGAGTGGCCGGTTATGCAAGCAACATACTGGGCGGGTATCCGACTAAGCAGGCGTTTAGAACACTAGCTCTACTGCCGGACTCGATTGGGCACTCCCGCAATATCAGCACTCAAGAAACCAAGGACTAACTGCACGCCTAGAATCAACGGCACAGCCGATAACATAACCGTCCCCGCAGTTGCGGCCTCACCCGTTATAAGCGAATCTCGCCAGCTAATAGCGCCAAAGATTAGACCAAACCAGCCCATAGCTAGGCCCAGCGGCAATTCAAGTGATGCCACTGACATGTCACGTAGATAGTAGTTGTAGAAAAGTCTCTTGTGGAAGTTCACGAAATGCTTGATGGGGAATTCAATCAAAGTTTTTCCAATTTTCAGATTGCTCGTTTCAGAACCATATTTAGCAACCATCGGGACATCCCAAACAACAGCGCGAGACAAACTCAAACGAAACAGCAAGTCTGATTCGAAAAAGAATCTCCTGCTAACCATCTCCAAGGGAAGGGTTTTCAGAACATTCTTGTGAATTGCAGTGAATCCGTTGGTTGGATCGGTGATGTTCCAGTATCCTGATGCCACTTTTGCCATAAGGCTCAACACCCCATTTCCAAAAACTCTAATGCCTGGCATTTCTCTTAATCCAGTCAGGCTGTCAAACCGGTTACCTTTGGTGTAATCCGCCTTGCCCCTGAGAATAGGTTCCACCAAAGCACTAATAAGCGAGGGGTCCATCTGGCCGTCACCATCAAGTTTCACGACCACGTCTATGTCTTCGTTCAAGGCAGCAAAATAGCCTGTAATTACTGCCCCGCCAACACCTTGATTCAGCTCATGTGTCAGCACTTTGACCCGCTGATCTTTGCACTTTGAAAGGACCAAAGCACCCGAGCCTTCAGGGCACGCGTCATCAACAACGTAAATGCGTTTAACTTCCGCGCCGATAGCATCAATAACGTCAAGGACGTGATCTTTGACTTTATATGCCGGTATGACTACCGCTAACGATAGTTGCTTCATTCAACGCCTCCCCGCCCAAGTTTATTGACGATTCTCTACTCGGTTCATGAAGCGCTAACCGAAAGACCCGAGTTCGAAATCTTCTCTACTTCCAGCGATTTAGAAGAGTAGAAGCTAATCACGGCGTCCAGCTGATCTTCAAACGCGCCGACTTTTGGAAACCAACCGAGTTCCTCGCGAGTCTGCGAGGCATCAATGGCGTAGCGCAAGTCGTGTCCTGGGCGGTCTGCCACAAACTCAATGAAATCCTCCGGTTTTCCCATTGCCGCGAGAATTGCTGAAACGACTTGCATGTTAGAACGCTGATTATCCGCCCCAAGCAAATAGGTTTGGCCAATAACTCCTCGATCGATGACGGCCCAGACTCCGTCGTTGTGATCATCGACATGAATCCAATCGCGAACATTCTCACCTAAACCATAGACTTTTGGTTTTATGTCCGCGGCTACGAGAAGTATCGTGCGCGGAATCAACTTCTCTTGATGCTGATAAGGGCCAAAATTATTCGAGCAATTTGTTATGGTCGCCCTCAAACCAAACGACCTTACCCAAGCTCTAACTAAATGATCACTCGAGGCCTTGGACGCTGAGTACGGCGAGGATGGACTATAAGGAGTGTTTCGAGTGAACTTTTCTTCGGTCTTGAGTGGCAAATCACCGAATACTTCATCAGTGGAAATGTGGTGGTAACGAGTCCCGTATTTAACGCATGCTTGGATGAGTTGAAAAGTTCCCATGATGTTGGTCTCTAAGAACGGTCTGGGTGTTTTGAGTGAATTGTCGTTGTGGCTTTCGGCAGCAAAATGAACGACTAAATCCGAATCAGCGACTAGCCTCTCGACAAGGACTGCATCATTTATGTCCCCCTGGACAAATTCGTACTTACCCTCGAGTCCAAATAAATTTGATAGCCGACCTGCATACGTAAGCAAATCGAGAACCACGATTTTCTCATCGGGCCTTAGTGCTAATGTTCGTCGAACGAAGTTTGACCCAATAAAACCGGCTCCCCCGGTGACCAATATCTTCACATCTGCTCCCCATACTCTATTCGTAATAGGCTATCAGCAGGATGAGTGGCGAATTTGAGGGGGAAAAATTGAAAGGCATAATTTTAGCAGGAGGATCGGGCACTCGACTCCACCCCCTGACTATCGCGACGTCCAAACAACTAATGCCGGTTTATGACAAACCAATGATTTACTATCCTCTCAGCACATTGATGTTGGCCGGCATCAGGCAAATACTTGTGATCACCACACCGCATGAAGCTGAACAATTTAAACGCCTACTAGGTGACGGGGCCCAATGGGGCATAGTAATTGACTATGAAATTCAAACTTATCCAAATGGACTAGCAGAAGCATTCATTATTGGCGAGTCATTTATCGGCGCTGAGCCGGTAGCCCTGATTCTTGGTGACAATATCTTCCATGGTTCCGGAATGGGGGAAACTTTAGGCCGTCTCAAATCCACCCATGGCGCAACGATTTTTGCTCAAGAGGTGACTAACCCAGAAGCCTATGGGGTAATTGAATTTGATTTTGAAGGTCGAATCAAGTCGATTGAGGAAAAACCCACCGCGCCAAAAAGCAGATTTGTTGTACCCGGTTTGTATTTTTACGACAAAACGGTAACAAAAAGAGCGCTTGAGCTAAAGCCTTCTCAGAGAGGCGAACTTGAAATTTCCGATCTAAACAACTCCTACCTAAAAGACGGCCTCCTGAGGGCTGTCGCCTTGGAACGAGGGACAGCTTGGTTAGATACTGGAAGCATAGATTCGCTTCACGAGGCAGCGGAATACGTTAAGGTCCTTGAACGACGACAAGGCACGAAAATCGGTTCACCAGAAGAAGTTGCTTGGAGACTTGGTTACATTGATGATTCTGGTCTTATGAGAGAGGCGACAAAGTACCTCAAATCGGGCTATGGGGAATACCTAATTCGACTACTCGCACAAAGCAATATTCAGTTTGAGCATGATCCAAATTTGGAGGAAAAAAAACTATGAAGTCACGGCAACTGAACATTCAGGGAAGCTACGTAATCGAGCCTGGACTTTTCTCTGACGAGAGGGGCTCATTCCACGAAACCTTTAAGTTGTCCAAAATAGCCGAAACTTTTGGGCTTGATTTTCATGTGAGGCAAGTCAACCAAAGTGTTTCGAAAAAAGGAGTAGTGAGAGGCATTCATTGGGCTGATGTACCGCCAGGGCAAGCCAAATATATATCCTGCCCGAAAGGTTCACTATTAGATTTTGTAGTCGATTTGAGAGTTGGTTCGCCCACTTTTGGGGAGTGGGACAGCGTATTAATATCTCAAGATAACAACTGCAGTGTTCTTATTTCCTCGGGACTTGGACACGCGTTCATTGCACTCGAAGATGACACCGTCGCTAGCTACCTTTGCAGCGAGGAATTCAATCAAAAAACGGAACGTGGTATCTGTCCGACCGATACAGAAGTGGGAATCCCCTGGCTAGAGATCGCAGAACCATTCGGCGTCGATGTTTTAATTCTGAGCGAAAAGGATGCAAAAGCCCCCTCTTTGCAAACAATGTTGGATGAAGGTCAATTGCCAGACCTGAGCCTCCTGTGATTTTTAGATCGTACTTTCGTAGAATTCTACTTATTCTGAAACAAGATCCCTCCGGTTCGCTGCTTCTAAAAGTCCTCGTCCGGTTTGCGACTCTGAGGTTTAACAAAGCACCTGTATGGTTAGGCCCGGAAGTATTTATCCAGGAAACCCCTGTCGCAAGTGGAATCAAGGCTCGAATCATTGTTCACATTCACATTTTTTATTGGGAGTTCCTAGACCGAACAATAGCCGTTATTAATAACTATCCCTTGGCGGCTAAATTCATCATCACGACACCAAACACTGAAATAAAAAATTCCCTCGATCAGACAGTCTTCAGACGGGGAGTCGGAGTCGAGACCATCCTAACTAAAAACGAAGGCAGAAACTTTGGGCCACTTTTCGAGGCCCTAACAAGCGGTTTGGAAAGCTACGATTATGTTGTTCACGCCCACTCGAAGCTATCCCCACAGTTACCCCAGGACCAAGCCACGCGATGGGCAGATTCGCAATGGTCATTCCTTCTTGAATCACCTGAAATTATTCTTCGGACATTTGCGATTTTAGAAAAAAGCCCAAACCTGCAGATTGCCTATGCATTAGATGAAGAGACGGTAAAAAGGCGCCCCTTCGATTGGGGTTTAAATAAATCGATTGCAACACGGCACCTTAATTTGGATAAAAACTCGCCCAAGCGGTTTCCGTACCCTGTAGGCGGGATGTTCATAGTCAAACCGTCAGTTTTGACTAACCTCAATGAAGTGATAAAAAGTAAATCAGGCTTCCCTCGGGAAACAGGGCAGATTGACGCTACGCCTCAACATTTTGCCGAACGAGCCATAGGTTTCATCCCTTTTCTTTCGGGAGATACACACCTGGTATATTTCAGCCGAAGCGACCAATTCGGTGCCGATCTAGGGTTCTTTCGCTAGCTGCCAAAATAAGCAGGCAGGATGCCCTTTGGCTCCCCGTCTGCCTTGAGACGACCACCTTCGAGCCAAAGAATACGGGTACAAACTTTTTCTAAAAGATGGCGATTGTGACTTGCTATAAATAGGATTTTCGAGGAATTTACTAACTCGATCAATCTTTTTTCGGCCTTTTGTTGAAATTCCTCGTCTCCCACCGACAGCCATTCGTCCATAATCAAGATATCGGGCCGTATTGCGGTAGCTACAGCGAAAGCTAGCCTCATGTTCATTCCAGAAGAGTACGTTCGAACTGGTAAATCAAGAAAATCTCCCAGCTGTGTAAAGCCTAGAATTTCTTCACTTAATTTCTTCAATTCCGATTTAGGAATACCAAGCAACCTAGCTCGAATGGCGATGTTTTCCCAGCCGTTTGCTTCTGGATTAATGCCAAGGGATATGTCAATGAGAGATCCCACTGTGCCCACAATTGAAACGTTGCCGCTGGTCGGAAAGTAAACTCCTCCGAGTAATCTCAGCAACGTCGTTTTACCTGCACCGTTTCCACCGATTATGCCAATCCTTTCGCCTTCAATCGCACTAAATGAAAGATCTGAAAGAGCATTAACGTTTACTTGATGTTTTTCTTGGGGATCGAGTCGTCCTGCGGTCGCCATATTCAGAATTCGACTCGTGAGCGATTGGGCTCTTGCATTAAAAACTGGAATCGAGAGACCTGCGTTTTCGAAATGCACATTCACTTTTCGATCACAACCACAATGTCAATTTCCGCTTGGACATTTTTAGCAGCGCTAGTGCTATTAGCCAATTGAGCAAAGCAAAAACTATTACACCAATCCAATTTTCCGCCGTGGGAATCTTTCCGAGAACGGGCAGCCTAAGCACCTGTAGACAATGGTAGACGGGATTAAGGCCTAAAAGATAAAAGGCAATTTTTTCTGGCAAAAGGCTCGGCTGCCAAAGAATAGGCAACGCATAAAACATAATTCCTACCCCAGAGATAACAATTGGAGAGAGATCCCTGAAACGAGCAGTGCTAATAGCAAATGAGATACCAAGCGGGAGAAGAGAAAAGGACACCAGAAAAATTGCAGGGAGTTCAAGAACTAGGTTTGCGTTCAAGGCACCTAAATTTAAGAGCATTACAAAAGGCAGAATAATCGCATTGTGAGCTAAAGTGGACAAATTTCTCCAAATAACTCGTCCTACAAAAACCCAAGGAGATAGTGGGATTTGCCTCATTATGGCTTCTGCAGCTATGAATGCCTGACAACTCTCGATCAGGAATGTGGAGATAAAAGTCCAAAAAATAATGCCAGTTGCAACGAATGGTAGATACTCGGCCAAATTATTTCTAAGCACAAATCCAAAAACGACTGCTAATGCCCCGATTTGAACGGCCATACCAATTGTCAGCCAATAGGGCCCGATTGAACTTCGACGATAAGACTGCCGCACGTCTTGCCAGCCAAGAAATATTGCCAAGCCAGCAATTTTTGAAGTATTGGTTATTTTCAGGAGCATTAGCTACTAAGTTGCGCTTCAATATAGTCGCTGATTTTTGTAGCCTCGGATGCCCAGTCGGTTTCTTTAGCCTTCTGTAGCCCGTTGGTTATCAAGTATTCACGCAAAGAGAAATTGCCAATCAGATCCTCTATCGCATTTGCGATTGACGAAGGAAAAGGGTCAACCACAAGGCTGTTCACATTGTCCTCGCAATACCACTCGACTTGAGGTCCAGAGTTTGTGACAACTGGTACTCCACAGGCCATGAGCTCTACCGGCAAATAAGACAGATTCGTGCCAGAGAGCGCAAGGCCGATGTCGCATGACCGATATAGATTTCCCAATTCTGGAACACTAACCGAACCGGATTTGGTAACTTCGAATCCTACATCACCAATGCCATCAAGGCCTGCCATCACTATTTCTATTTCAGGGTGGCGAATTTTCACTTGTTTAAGCGCTTCAATTCCCAGTTCGAAACAACGGCGTTCCGTTGACGGGCGTCCGTAGAAGAATATTCGTTTAACCGAAGGGCGCAAAGTCTCGGCGGGGAAAAATATCTCCCGATCCGTAGTGAACATGTAGTTGATGCCGTCTCCGCCATGGTCCTTGAAATTCTTGAGCAGCCACGGGCCGCCGGTTATTCCTTTGAGTCCCTGTTCATAACTTGCCAACGCTTGCATACTTTGCGTGCCATGCGCGTAGAACAATCCCTCGTAATCCTGCATGAAGTAAAAGCGAAAATCGGATTTTGGCGTGAATTTAAGCAGTGGAAAAACTGATTGCCATGTTGTCGCCACTGGGATGCAAATTTCTGGAATGTGGTCAGAATCGATAACGACTGTTAGCGAATTGCCTGGAAATGCCTTCTGCAAGCTGCTCTCAAAATATTTTTTGTCGAATCGGTTCTTGTTGTCGTAAACAAAAATTAGTTGTGGCCTTTTTTTCGACATTAGGTGCGCAAATCTAAATAACGTTAAGTGCCCTCCGCCCCAAACGTTGGTCCAAGCGGGAATGAACCAGATAACCGGAGTTTCGGAAGTGAGTGTTGTTTTTGCAAGAGTCCTTGTATTTGGCTCGAGGTCGTAAACCTCAAATCCTGGATTAAACCCCCCAGCGGTACTTACTCTAAATCTCTCGACTAGCCAAGTCCACGCGACTCTAGTGGCACGAGTAAACCCGATTGTTTTTACCAAAGATAAAAAACTGCGAATTAAGGTCATTTAATTACATCCCCTAAGTAATAACTGAGCTCATCTTCCCATTTCAAAAGCTCATATTTAAAAGCGTTTGGCGTCACGATGCTAGACAGCCCTTCTGAGAATCCTCTTGGAGCCGCGAGTTTGAAGCTCGAGTCTGGAACCGGCGTAATCGAGGATTTCGAACCCAGACGCCAAGCAATCTCTTTTGCTAGGTCATACCGTGAACACGGCGTTGAACTGCCACAATGGACAATTCCCGAGAAGTCACTGGCGGCAGCCTGCACAAGTAATTCTGCCAATCGAAGTGATGAAGTCAAGGAACCGAATTTATCGAATACCGCATTTACAGGTTCATCATTTTTTAACTTGTCAGAAATGATTTCTGCAAACTTTTTCACCTTGTCGCTATTACCCAACATCCATGCCGCTCGCACGATCAAATAATTGGTGGCATTTGTGCGAATGTAGTTTTCCGCATGCAACTTTGTGATGCCATAGAAGTTTGCAGGCGTAGGAACGGAATTTTCATCGTGCAAGAATGCTCCATCACCACTAACCACTCCGGCAGAAGATACAAAAATCATCCTCGCATTATTAGTAACTGCGTAATCAGTTAGCACTTTTGTGGATTCATAGTTCCGGAGAAGCGCCAGCGATGGTTCGAGTTCACAGAGGTCAACATTTGTTTCCGCAGCGAGGTGCACGATGCAATTCACAGTATTACGTTCGAGGTACTCTCGAATGTTGGCTAAGTCATCTAGTGAGAGATCTTGACGGCTAGGAGCCAAGTACGCAATTTTTGCCTCATCCAAAAGGCGTCTAACTTGCCGGCCAACTTGGCCTGATCCTCCTGTCAGCAGAATCAATCTGTCCCCTGTCATCCGTGACTCAACTCACGAAAATTGCTCCAAACCAAAACGAGCCCGACTTTACCCGTTGATGAGCAAAGTCTACCTGACCTTTGAATTGCCTTCGAATTGGCAATCGAATTGATTTACTTCTTGACCTGAACCATCAAGGTGGTTGCCTTGGCATAGTTGATGCCGGTGAGGCTGGTTGAGACCCAGCCGGTGGCAACCTTTGTGGTTGACTTCTGGCCAACTGCGTTGCCCTTTAGTGAGCCGCCCTTGAGCAGGCCGAAGGTGCAGCGGGCAAAGTCATCGGCCAAGATTAGGTCGAATGAGCCTGAATCTGCCTTGGCGTCTGGGTTATTGAGCATGCCGTTGATGATCTGCTTTAGAACACCGGCGCTGCGGGTTGGGTTGAAGCTGTCGGCAATCATTGCATCGGTGGCAACTAGGCCGGCGATGCCAGAGGCCGCCTTGCACTTGGTTGGCTGGGTGATGCGAGTGTCATCTTGGTTGGTGACAGCCCAGAAGGTGCGAATGCCGGTGGCCTTGTTGCCCGCTGCGGTGCGAAGGGCGGTGACGTTCTTGGTGGTGTCAAGTGAGTAATCGAACATGCCCTTAGGCGCGCCACCCACGTTTAGACCGGCAGGCACGCTTGCAGTGCTGAGCTTGAGGCTGAGCTGCTGAACGTTAACCGGGTTGGCGTCAACACTGAGTGAGATCTGGTTTGTGCCGGCAGCCTTTGCAACAGCCAGGGTTGGCTTTGCTAGACGACCCGAGAGGAACTGCTCGGTTGGCTTGCCTAGACGGAAGGTTAGGCCAACGCGGGTTGCGGTGTCGAAATCTTGCAGTTCACCACAGGTGCCGTTTTCGACCCAGGCGCAGTTGAGCTCACGCTGGTCATCGATGTAAGTTTTTGCTCCAACTTTGGTGATCTTGGCGGCGGTGTAGCTGCCAGTGATTTGGGTATAAGGGTTGACCACTGCCGAGAAGGTGTTGGCGACGAGCTTGCCGTTGGTGATCTGGACCTGAACCTCGACGCTGACCGCGTAGGTCTTGCCATCGGCGCCGGTCCATAGTGTGGTGGCACCGCCGGCTGGGATGCCGGTGGCCAGGGTTGCTGCGTTGACCGGTGCGGTTGGGGCCGAAATCTGGCGGATTAGGGTTGCCGGAGCCTTAGTGCCCTTATAGATGTTGACGGTGTCTAGGCAGAGAATCTGGGTGGCCGAGGTGCAGACCGGCAGGACGTATGAGCCATTGAAGATGTCGGTGGCGACGTTGGCACATGGGCTCTCACCGAGGGTCTCGCAGAGCTGGTCTTTTGAGTTGAACAGGGTGCTGTAACCCTGGGTGCTCACGAAGTTTTCTTGTGAGTCAACCGCAAAGGTTGTCTTGGTTAGATTGTCAGCGGCGGTTGGCCAGTAGACGGCTGCGTTGGCGGCCGCAGCGGTGGTTAGTGCAAGTGTGATGGCAGCAACTGCTGCAATGGCCCCCCGGGCAATCTTTTGTGTAGACATATAACTAATCTATGCGCCGATGATAAATATGACTGCACTTTTTACCCCGATTTTTACCAGAGTTCTTTGAAGGGTCAGCGGGAGAGACTGCCATATTTTCGCAGCTGTGGCGATTAGCGGTGGGGCAAACCAATAGAACACCTCGCGCGCCTCGAGGCGGTTGATGCTTGTGTCGGTGCGATTGCGGTTTTGCCAGGTGCCCTTGGCGCGTGTAAGCCAGGGTTTGACTCTTGGCCAACTGCCTGAAGTTAGGGCATATCTGAGGTCTCGCGGGTAAAGATGCAGAACTTCATCGGAGTGCGCGCTTGGGCTAACGATTCTTCGGGTTTGTTCACCCAACA
Source organism: Microbacteriaceae bacterium (assembly GCA_947453465.1). GTDB lineage: Bacteria > Actinomycetota > Actinomycetes > Actinomycetales > Microbacteriaceae > Rhodoluna. The sequence continues at coordinate 20,310 of CANGGL010000001.1, forward strand.
TGAGTTCGACCCAGTCGACACCGAAGCGATTGCCAAACTGATGCCAGCTGTTTGGGCGAGGGTCTAACTCGAAAAGACTGTGAGTTCCGGACATTGGTGACCAAATCAAGGCGCAGTTGAAGAGACCGTTGAGTTTGGCATTGGCACCGATTTGGTTCAACGTGCCCTCGAAATCTCGGACAATTGGGTTGCAATAGCGCCTTACGGTTGACGGGCCAAACTCACCCATGGTTTCGAGCATCTCAGAATAGAGCCATGCAACTAGCTGGCCGCCACGAAACAGAGCCTCGATTGACACTTCAGTGCCAGAAATGAATTCTTGAACCACGAGCGGAAACCATTCGACTGGAATCTGGCCTAATTCAGCAGTGTCGGTCTCAGTGAATTTGCGCACTCTGCTTCCCCCGCCATAGAGGTCGCCTTTGATTAGAAAGTCACCCTTGATGGATGCAGTTGCTGCCATAAGTTTCTCTGGAGCTTCGACCACGATAGATTTTGGAACCGAAATATTTAGTCGGTTCATCGTGTTGGCTAGACCGACTTTGGAGCCCAGAAGTTCGAGACCAGCTTCGGCATGCACCGGCAAGAGTTTTAGTTTGTCTATGAGCGGTATGCCCGACCTAGATAGTGCACCTATCGTTTCATCATCACTAAAGATGACCCAATCTGCTTGCTGTTCAAGAATAGTTTTGTAGTTGGCGATCACAGTGTCTTGCCATAGTTCAATTGGATCAATTGCCGGGAGTTCAATGAACTCATTTATGAAGCGGCTTCGCCTAAGCGAACAATTCTTAGGACCTAAGACAACGATTTCAAGTGCTGGGCGGGCAAATGTTTCGGGCAGTCGATTTATCAGCTCACCTGTGCCGACAAACGCGATTTTCATAGAACAAGGCTAACTTCCAACTTGCTATTGAACTTGCAACCGACTTACCCGCACGTTCGTGCGGCTTTTTCGCATTTTCACATTCATTTGGGGTAGATAAAGTCAATTTCCGCACGTTCGTGCGGTATTTGCTTGACGCGGCAAGTTTTGGGCCCTAGTTTGGTAGAAAGACGCACGAACGTGCGGGTTGGAGGGAATCGTGGAACTTCGTGAGCTAGTAACTTCACGCCGAAAGAAACTAAGAATTTCCCAGATTGAGCTTGCTGAAATGAGCGGGGTTTCAGAAAGATTCGTTTACGCGCTCGAAAAAGGCAAAATGTCTGTGTCTCTTGAGAAGGTGATTGCCGTGACCGAAGCGCTTGGTCTCGACATGAAATTTGAGATTGCTAAGGAACCGAGATGATTGTCGAATCAGCCTCCGTTTTCAAGGCCGGTCGGTTGGCTGGTCATATTGATCGCACCCTCGAAGGCACAACATTTAGCTATTCAACCGAATATTTAGCTGAGGGCGGGCCGTCTATCGCGAGCACGCTACCGCTTAGCGACAAGCCGTTTGTGAATGGGTCAGGCGCTGTGCCGCCATTCTTTGCAGGGCTGTTGCCAGAAGGACGTCGCCTAACCTCGTTGATCATGCGTTTGAAAACTTCGGCCGACGATGAGCTCACGTTGGTGACCGCCGTTGGGTCGAACACCATTGGTGATGTGCAAATATTTGAGGCTGGACAGCAGCGGCCTTTGGTGTCGGTTGAGCCCATAGTTGCACTACCGAGAGACATGGCCATTGCCAGTTTCGACCGCCTGCTGGAAGAAAGCTTAGACGTCGAACGAATCGGTCTACCCGGCGTTCAAGACAAAGTGTCAGGTCGAATGATCACTTTGCCAGCCAAAGCATCGACGGATAGTTTCATTCTGAAATTTGACCCACCAGAGTTTCCGCAACTCGTGGAGAACGAACACTTCTTTCTGGCACTTGCAAGGAAAGCTGGGCTGGATGTCGAACAGAGCCAATTGCTTACGGATTCAACCGGCAAAAAAGCGCTCTTGGCAACTCGCTTTGATCGGCTAGGTGGCGGCGAGACCGCAACGAGCTTGGCCGTTGAAGACGCCTGTCAGGCTCTGGGATACTGGCCAAAAGACAAATACAAGCCGAGTGCCGAAAAGGCCGCCAAGGCCTTGATCAGACTCTCGGCCGCAAAGCCCGCCGCCGCGGGTGCCTTGCTAGGCCAGATGCTGTTTGCCTGGCTGACCGGCAATGGTGACGCACACACAAAGAATTTCTCAGTTCTAGGCATCGACGGTGAATTTGCTGTCGCCCCCGCTTATGACCTTCCGTCATCGGTGTTTTATGACATCGATTCGACGATGGCGCTTTCGGTAATGGGCCACAAGGCAGGCATCTCAGGAAAAATTTGGCAGAGTTTTGCCGAAGAACTCGGCCTTAAACCTGCATTTGCCAGACGCGTCATGCGAGAGGTGCTGGCCGCAACCGAAGGGCTAGACGAGCAGATTGCGGCAGGATTCTTGGACTTTGATGCCCAGACCTGCAAGAAAGCAGCACGTGAAATCAAAAATAGACGCCGCTTGACGCTTGAGGGGTGGCCAGAGCTAGTGCAAACACTGGCCGGACATCGCCTTAATTGACGGGCTTAACCTAAGGAAACTTAAGGCTTTTAACAGGGTCGTCTGACAGAATGGAACTGTAGATGTAAACCAAGCCGTCTACAAGGGAAAGATTCGGGACCCATGAATTCGGGGCCTCGGGTCTTTTTCCCATTTAACGATCAGACTTCACTGAGTGGTCTAACGGGGTTAGCCTTATCAGATGATTAAGCGCGTGGCTTTCGTCACCTTTTATTACGAGGCTTGGGATGCCCTGGCCGAGGTCTATCAGCGCATGCTCGATGACCCGCGGTTTGAGGTTTTGGTGGTTGCCATCCCCCGCAAGTTGACCGGTGACGCGGCTTGGGACGATGCATCCGGGGTCAGTGATTTTTTTGCGGCTTTGGGCATTGACCATGTGATTGGCTCGGCCGATGCCTCTGAGTTGCGCGAGTGGGCGCCCGACTATGTGTTTATCAACTATCCGTGGCAGCGCAACTATCAGAAGGCCTATCGGGCCGATGAGTTGGTTAAGTTCACGCGCCTGGCCTATGTGCCTTACTATTCATTGCCGCTGGTGATTGAGCCTGACGCTGGGGGGCACGCCGTTGGCGGTCATGCGGTTGGTGGGCATGGTGCCGGCCGAGATGTTGCGCCGCACCTTTTCACTCAGCGCTCTCATCAACTGGCATCTCTGGTTTTCACGCAAGATCGGTTTATTCGCGACGCCTATGCTGGCACCTCGCGCGGGGCAGATCACGTTTTCTTCACCGGGTCACCAAAGGTTGATGCCTTGATTCACGCGGCTGAGGCAATTGCCGAGGGTGGTGTTGGCGCTGGCATTGGCGCCCATGCGGTTGAGACCGCGGCTCACCGGCATGCCTCGGGCGGCCGGCCTCGAGTGGTTTGGGCACCCCACCACAGTTATTCTCCACAGTGGTTGAACTTTGGCACCTTTGCACAGAATTACCTTGAGGCTCTCGAATGGGCCACCGAGCACCCTGAAATTGATGTTGTGTTGAGACCGCATCCGTTTATGTTTGGCACACTGGTTGACCGCGAGGTGATCAGTGACTCTGACCTAGACGCCTGGCTTGCTGGCTGGGATGCCCTGCCGAACACCTCGATTGACTCGGCCTCGGGCCCGGCTGAACTGTTTGTTGGCTGCGATGTTTTGTTGACCGATGGCATTTCTTTCTTGGCGGAGTACCCGCTGGTCACCGGCAAACCTTCGGTGTTTGTCGAGAACCAGGGCCACTGGGAGTTCTCGGAGCTTGGCGAATTGGCCGCTCAGGCATCGGTGCGGTTGACCTCGTTTGCCGAGTTTGCCGCCGGGTTTGATTTCATTCTCGAAGCCGGGTTGCCAGATCGCTCGGCCGAAATTGCTGCGCTGCGTGAGGCGGCTGCGCCGTATCCGGGTGAATCGGCTGCGCGGATTGTTGAGATTGTTGCCGCTGACCACTCAGGTTTGGTTGACCCATCGGTTGTGTTGGAAACCCCCTGGGAGCGCCTGCCCGGGCGTGAACCGCTGGACGACTAGAAGTGGATCGAGTGCATTCACAACGTGATTTAGCAAGTGGGGAAAACTCTTACTAATGTCTGCCGATTCTGTTATTCTTCTAAATACAACACCCGCCACGCCTCTCCACGATGCGCATCAGGCGGGTTTTTTCTTAGGCGGCATCGATGGAATTCGATAAGCGTGCGAAAACTTCGCAGGAGCTGCTCGAGCAGTTGATCGATCGCGGAATGTTGATTGAAGATCAACCACAAGCACTTCAATGGCTGGAGCACGTCAATTACTATCGCCTAACGCCATACTGGTTGCCTTATCGGGCCAATGACAGGTTCAGAGCGCACACCACATTTAGTGAAGTTATCCAGCATTACGAATTCGATAGGCGGCTTCGCGCGCTCCTTTTCAATTCGATTGAACGTGTTGAAATTTCACTCCGCAGGACTCTGTCGTCGACCCTCACCTTAAAGTACGGTGCATTCGCCCACCTAGACCAGGAATTAGTTAGGGATCAGAATAAGTGGCGTTACACGCTCAAAACGCTCAGCGACGCCTACCTAAACAGCAACGAAGTTTTTGCCGTGCACCACAGGGAAAAATATCCTCACCTGAAGCTGCCGCCGCTGTGGGTTGCCGTTGAACTTACTACGTTCGGCATGTTGAGGAATATGTACCAAAACCTGGAAAGCCGAGCTGATCGCCAAGCAGTCGCTGTCCATTACAAAATAGATGAAAGCATTTTTATCTCCCTCCTCAAGCACCTCGAATCAGTAAGGAACACTTGCGCTCATCACTCACGCGTCTGGAATAGAAAATTTGTGATCAAGACCAAACTTCCGAGCCCGACTAATTTCAAGTCTTCCAAGACCTTGAATAGAGGATCCGATGCGACTGGCCGCATTTACAACACAATCATTTTGTTGGATTATCTCGAGTCAGTCATTTTAGGCACTGGGGAGCTGTTCCAATTAGTCTCAGAGCTACTCGAAGAACATCCATCGGTAAATCGAACGAACATGGGGTATCCGATTTGAATGCCACTGCAAGATTGCTGCTAAGGCAATTCACCGACCCGATTGTGCTGATTCTGTTTGCCGCCACCATTGTGTCGATGGCGGTTGGCGATGTAACCGACGGCGTGATTATCTTGGCGATTATTGTGCCGAGCGGGTTGCTGAGTTTTTGGCAAGAGCATCGCGCCGGCGAAACCATGAAGGCCCTGATGGCGCGTGTGCAGGTGCACGTTGAGGTGATGCGCGGCGGGGTTGAGGTGACTGTGCCACTCGAAGAGATTGTGGTTGGCGACGAGGTTTTGCTGCGCGTTGGCGATGTGGTGCCGGGTGACATGAACATCACCGAATCATCGGGCTTGCAAATGGATGAGTCTGCGCTGACCGGAGAGAGTTTTGCGGCCGAGCGCGCCGTGGGTGAGCTGGCCAGGTTTGGCACTCACGTGGTTGCCGGCCAAGGCCGCGGCTTGGTCACCGCGATTGGGGCCGCCACCGAGTTTGGAGCCCTTGAGGCCTCACTTGCCGGCAAAGACATCAAGACCGCATTTGAAAAGGGCATGACCCGGTTTGGCCTGCTGCTGATGCGCGCCATGGTTTTCTTGCTGGTTGGTCTGTTGGTGGTGAACATCGCGCTGCATCGGCCGCTGCTTGAGAGCCTCTTGTTTTCGGTTGCCCTTGCCGTTGGTTTGACCCCGCAGCTGTTGCCGGCAATCATCGCGGTTTCACTCGCCGCCGGCGCCAAGATGATGGCCTCGAAGCAGGTGCTGGTGAAGCGCCTAGACGCCATCGAAGACTTTGGTGCAATGAATGTGCTCTGCACAGACAAGACCGGCACCATCACCGCGGGTGTGGTCAGTTTGGATGGAGCCATTGGTTTTGAACCTGGCGATTCGAGCTCGGGTGGGGTTTGGAGTCAATCACCTCGAGTGTTGCGACTGGCTCATCTGAACGCCTCTCTGCAGCAGGGTTTCAAGAACCCGCTTGATGAGGCAATTGTTGGTGCCGCTGCCGTGAGTAAGCCCGGGGTAACCCAAGAACCCGGCATTGCCCGCGGTGAGATTGCCTATGACTTCGAGCGCAAGCGCCTATCGGTTTTGGTTGAAGCCGATGGTGTCACCCAGTTGATCACCAAGGGTGCCTTCACCAGCGTGCTTGATGTTTGTTCGATTAGCGACAGCGATCGGGCCGCCGCCCAGGCCGAGTTTGAGCGGTTGAGCTCAGAGGGCAACCGAGTTTTGGCCATCGCAACCGGCACCGAGCTGAAAGAAGAAGGCCTGACCTTCGAGGGTTTGCTGGTCTTCTTAGACCCACCTAAGGCCGGCGCCGCAGAGGCCATTGCCGAGTTGGCCGGGTTGGGCATCGACCTATACCTGATCACCGGTGACAACCCCTTGGCGGCTAAAGCGATTGCCGGCAAGGTTGGCTTGCCCAACGAGAAGATTATGACCGGTGAGCAAATCAAGGCACTTGGTGAGGCTTCACTGATTCGGGCCATTGGCGGTTGCCGGGTGTTTGCCGAGGTTGAGCCGATTCAAAAAGAGCGCATCGTTGCGGCTCTGCGCGCAGCCGGCAACACCGTCGGTTATTTCGGTGACGGCATCAATGACTCGGCTGCCCTAAAGACCGCCGATGTTGGCATCTCGGTTGACACCGCGGTTGATGTGGCAAAGAACGCAGCGGCAATCGTGTTGCTCGCCAAAGACCTATCGGTGGTTGCCGAGGGTGTTCGCCTTGGCCGCAAGACCTTTGTGAACACCATGAAGTATGTGAGGGTGGGGGTTAGTGCAGCCTTTGGCAACATGCTGTCGATGGCTATTGCCGCGGTTTTCTTGCCATTCTTGCCGCTACTGCCGGTGCAGATTTTGTTGCTCAACTTCATGACCGACTTCCCGGCGCTGGCAATCTCAAGCGACTCGGTTGACGATGAAGATGTTAAGAAACCGCACTCTTGGAACATCAAAAACATTCGCAACTTCATGCTGGTCTTCGGCCTGATTAGCTCGGCCTTCGACATCATCACATTCTTGGTGCTGCGCCTCGGATTCAATGCCGGCGCCGAACTCTTCAGGTCTGGTTGGTTCGTCGAGTCAACGTTCACCGAGCTTGTGGTCATGCTCGTGCTGCGCACCCGCAAGAGCTTCTGGCGCTCGGCACCGGGTAAGGCCCTATGGATCTCATCTGCTGTGCTCGGCGCCCTGGTGATCGCGATTCCGTTCACCTTCGTTGGCAAATTCCTGCAGCTCGCTCCCCTACCGTTGCCACTGCTGGCTGTGTTGGCCGGGCTGATTGCCGTTTATGTGGCCATCAACGAGTTGGCTAAAAGGCGCTGGCTTACTTCTTAGTTGCGGTTGAGCTTGGGCTCGGGGTTGCCGAAGCCGAGGCACCGGCAACAATGGTCAACTTTCCCTCAGGGTCGGCCGGTTTCAGCTCAACCCAGGTGTTGCCCGGGGCCAGGTTGATTGCGCCACCAGATGCATCGGTCAAGATGATTCGAGCGGTTTGGTTGGCTTTAGACCAGAAGGCATCAACATACTTGCCGCCGGTGAAAACCCAAGCCTTTCCCTTGCCAATGAGCACAGCCTTTGGGATGTGACCATATTTTGGGTCGGCATAACTGCGGTCTTCTTTGACATCAAGCACCACAACGTTGGTGGCGTGCAACTGCTCTTTGCTGGCAGAGTCGGTGTCAACCTTGCCATCTTGAATGCGCAGCCACTGGCTGGAATCTGCATTCGGAACCCACTCGGCCAGTGCGGCCGGGAAGGCCACCTTGATCTTGGCCACCGAGTTGCCCGAGGCGACCGCGGTTGAACCGGCCAGGGTGCCGGCAAAGTCGAAGCCCTGCTGAGGGGCCGCGATCTCTGGGTGGTTGGCAGCAAGCAACTTGACGTTGACCTGAACGTTGTGTGGGGCCTCGCGGGTGGTTAGGCGGCTGAAGGTGTGGTTGCCCTGCTCGCTGGTCTCGCTGGCGTTGAAGACGGCGGTGGCGCGCATCATGTTGACGAACTTGAGCTGGCCGCCCGAATAGCAAACGATGCCGCCGAACTGGCTAATGATGTCTGGGTCCATCGGGCGAATCGAACGCACCGGGGCAACGCCAACGGCCTTTGGGCCAACATCGGTGGTGAGCAGCTGAGAGTGGAAGACCGCGACAAAGCGGGTCAGACCACCCTCAACCATCTCGTCAAAGACCATGTCGGTCTTGTTGAGGTTCTGCTGAGGTCTCGCTGCCTCACTGTTGTCAACCTTGCAAGCCACCGATGGCCCGGTGAGCCCGTTGGCCTCGGGTGTGCCCTGCTCATAATTGACGCCGGTTAGCGGGGCCGAGACAAAGACCTTCTCAGGTGTTGGTGTTGAGCTGCTGCCAGGCAGTGCAATGGTTCCGCCGGCGCAACCGGTTAGGGCAAGTGCGGTGACGGAGGTTGAGGCGAGAACGAGAGCCAGGCGTGAAAACGTCATTATTCGATGACCGCTTTTAGGACCTTTAGGCCGTCGGCGAAGTTCTTGGCCATCATCTTGTCGAAGACGAGTGCGCCCAGGATCTGCCCCTTGAGGTCGCGGTCGCCGGCCATTGACCAGGTAACGCGGGTGCCCTCGAACTCTGGCTCTAGGCAATATTCTGTGTTTGCAACTTCTGTCTTCTTGTTGAAGAAAGTCATGTTGGCACGGATGCAGTCTGGGCCCGAAGAGATAATCTCCATACGGCCCTTGCCGATGCGCTTGCCAACATAGTCATAGGTGGCACCCGGGCCAAATGACTTTTCAGAAACCTTTGAGGTCACAGTCTTATCCATGGCCGAAAATGGCGACCAGTCTTCTAGGCGACCAAGGTCGTTGAGAACCTCGTGAACCTTTGCCGGGGTTGCCTCGATAAGAACGGATGCTTTGATTTCAAAAGGTTTGTTAGCCATGCGTTAATCCTAAACTTGCGACGAAAAAACCCCGGCCACTGGGCCGAGGTTTTTGTCGTTTGAACTAGGAGTTACCAGGTGGCCAGTGCGTCAACGCGTCGGGCGATTGGGCCCTTCTGCGGGGCAACACCCATCGCCTTGGTCTTGAAGACGGCCTTCACGCCCAGCTTCAACAAGACTGCCTTCACCGCGGCCGCGCGGGCAGCTGAGAGCTTCTTGTCATAGCTGGTAACCGAGGTTGCCATCACGTAACCCTCAAGGGTCAAGGTTGCCTTCGAAGAACGCTTGTTCAACTGAGCAGCCAACGCCTTCAACTGTGAGGCAGCAAGAGGCGTGATCACCGATGAGTCACCACCGAAAATAACCTTGGCCACAATTGGCTTAGCTGCCACGACCACGCCAATCGATGCGGTTCGAACAACGTTGCCCGGAGTGAAACCAGACACCTGGATGGTGTGATTACCCATGTTGAGGTTTGCCGGCACAGGTAGCTTGCCAATGAACTTTCCGTTGGCATCTGTCGGCAAGGTACCCAAGAAGATCGGGTCGGAGAAGACGTAAACCTTGACAGTTGAGTTTGGCTTGAAGCCAGTGCCCGAGGTGCTCGCGAACAAGCCCGGAGTCAACACGATCTGAGCGTCTGAGTTGAGCGGAGCATGTGCACCGGTCTCATCGGTGCCGTGCAAGGTTAGCGACCAGCCCGGCGCCTTCAGAGTCAAGCCATCTGAAATGTTGGTTGGCACAAGTACGGTCTTCACCGGCACATTGTTTTCAACCGTCACAGTTGCACCCGGCTTGACCGGCTCTGTTGGCTTAACCGGAGGCAAAGTGGTTGGCGCCGGAGTTGGCGTTGCACTTGCCGTTGGGTTCGGCGTCGGCGATGGTGTCACCGTTGGGGTCGGGGTCGGGTTCGACGGGGTTGGTGTAACCCTAGCAATGCGGAACGTGGTGGTGGTTGAACCCGAAGTCCAGTTGGTGGTTGCCGCCTGGTTTGCCGTCACGGTCACCGTGCCCGCTGCCACGATGGTGATTGTGGTTCCACTAATCGAAGCCAGCGATGGGTTGCTAGATGTGTAGGTGAATCCGCCATTACTGTTCGAGGTCGGTGGCGTGATTGTCACCGGCGATGCACCCTCAATTTGATCATTGATGATCAATGGGCCAATTGTTGGGTTTCCCGGGGCAATGTTGAAAATTGCAGTCACTGATGAGGCTGCATAGATGCCCGAAGCCGCTTGGTTTGCAGTCACCTGGATTCCAGTGCCGGCTCCTAACAAGGTCATCTGGTCGCCTGAAATGCTAATCAAGCTCGAGCTAGAACTGTAGGTTATTGCTCCAGAACTTGGGCCGCTCGCGGCGAGGGTCACCACCGGGTCACCGAAAGCGTAGTTTGAAATCGACAAAGAAAGTGAGTTGGAAGCCGCCGAAATGGTGAAGGTCGCGGTAGTCGTCGCAGCCGTGTAGACGCTGTCCGCAGCCTGGTTGACCGTAACGGTTACAGTGCCAGGGTTCACCAAAGTCATGGTGTTTCCAGAAATCACTACCAGCGACGAAGACGTTGAATATGTGAAGGCACCAGAACCTACGCTGTGAGCCGTGAGTGTCACCGGCGCATTGCCCAACATCTGGTTTGCGATGGCAAAGCTGATGACAGGAGTTGCCGAAACATTGAGAGTCACCGTGAGCGTCTGTGAGTTGCCCGTAGCGTTAGTGGCACTAATAGTGAAAACCAAACCGGTTACGTTGGCAGTCGCGGCTCCAGTTAGCTGACAGCGGTTATCAAAAAGCAGGCCAGCTGGCAAGCTGCCACCACTAGGGCTGGTAACCGTACAGAAAAATTGGTCCGCTTCTGAGCCGGTGTTCACGATCGCGTATGGAAGTGTCGTGATTAATTCATTCACCGCGAGGTTCACAATCGCCGTTGAGTTGGTGACCGTTGTCTGAGAAGTCGGTGAGCCAAACGATAGATTCGGAGCCGATGCAGCCAAAACCTGGAAGGAGAAGGTCGCATTTGCAGTTCCATATGCATTGGTCACAACAAGTTTGTAGTTTGTCGCGTTGACAGCGGTTCCAGTAACAACTCCACCATTCAAGCTGGCGTCTGTCGGGTCGAAGACCAAACCGGCTAGCCCATCGGCCGAAATATCTACGGGTGTCGATGCCGTTGTCCAGAGAGAGAACGTTCCCTGGTCACCAGTGGTCGTCACTGTGTAGGCGTTCACTGGAATCAACTGGCCGTCTCGAACGACAACTGGAGTTGAAACAGTAATGGTCGGGGCCGCATGGATGGCAATGGAAAGCGAACCGGTCGCAGACACCCATGTGGAGTTACCACTTTGAGTGGCAGTCAATAGACATGTTCCATAGCCAACAGCGCGCAGTTTTCCACTAACAATCGCACAAACGGAAGAAGGACCCGCAGTGTAGTTGGAGATGGCCAAACCGCTGGTCGCTGAACCATTCAAGGTTTGATCCGCGGTCACACCTACCGTCATTGCTGTCAGACCAGTCGAAGCCGTCACTACCTGTTCTTTTGCCAACACCGTGAGCGTAAAGGTTGCGGTAGCCCTTAGACCAGTTGGCCCTGTGGCTGTAATCGTATAGACCGTGGCTGCCTGAGCTGCAGTTGGCCGACCGGATGCGAACACACCGTAAGTTGAGTTGAATATGACGCCAGCCGGGACAGCAGGTGAGACGCTAAACGAGCTGATTGCACCGCCCGTGTTAATCACGTCGTAAGGCAGGGTGAAGTCAGTGCCAACAAGTATTGTTGCTGAGCTGTTGGTTAGCGAAATACTTGGCGCCAGCGGGGTGGCCGAGACCTGGAAAGTGTGCGTGATCGGCGTTGCGGCCGCGTAAGAAAGACCGTCGCCCGGCTGAGATGCGGTTATAGAACAGGTGCCAACCGAAACCGCGTGAACTTTGCCATCTGAGGTCACGGTACAGATTGCTGTGTCTGCACTTGTGTAAGTGATTTGCAAACCCGAGCTGGTCATGCCGCTAAGGCCTTGATTTGCGTCGACCAGGACCATCGCGTGTAAAGGGTCAAAGGTTAGAGTCTGCGGCATCGCGTTAATGGTGATCCAAATGTCCACGGTTCTAGAGCCAGCCGCGTTAGATGCCTTTATCTTGTAGGCGGTGCGCGCTTGGGCTAGCTCGGGCGAGCCCGAAAGCACACCCGTTGCAGTATCCAAGGTCAAACCATCTGGCTCAGCGATTGGGGTGTCAGTACCGTCTCCTGAAAGGAACTGGAAACTCGTTGCGGTTCCACCATCAAAGAGCAGTGGAAAGATCGAGCCAGTTGAGGTAAAGACAGTCAAAGTTGCTTCTGCAGAACCAGCGAGGGTGATAATCGGAGCCTGTAGCCCGGCTGTCACAACGAAGGAGCGCGAAAGGCTCGAGCCAGAAGCCGCAGTCGCTGCAGCCCACTCCGCGTTACCCGACTCCGAGGCGGAAATAGAGCAGGTTCCCGCTGCATCTGCTGTAACGGTGCTGCCTGAAATCGAACAAATAGTAGGGGTTGACGTAGCAAAGACTACATTTCGACCACTCGTCGCAGAGGCTACAAGAGCCTGAGTTTCACCGACCGATTTTGAATGCAAGCTTGCAAAGGTAATCGTCTGAGGGCGTTGGTTCACAGTCAAAGTGAAGGTCATTAAAGTCGGGGACGCAGTCACTAGGTTCACGTAAGTGATTGTGTAGGTCGTGAGTGGTGACGCAACGGTAGGTGAACCCAAAATTTGACACTCTGTCGAGGAGAAAGTTAGTCCTGTCGGCAATGATGGGCTAACGGAACAGGATGTCCAAGCAGCACCTGGAGCGACCGATGTGCCGGTAAATGCAACTGTGAATGGACGGTCAAGGTTGTCATTTACATACTTAACCAAGCTAGTTGGGCTGATGCTCGCAACACCTGGGCCGCTGGCTGGCGTAGTTCCGCTTCGGTCGACAATCACCTTAATCGAAACGGTAGTGGCAGCCGAGAAAGAGGAGTTTCCTGCCTGGCTTGCGTAAATTGTGCAACTTGAGTTACCTGCAGTTGAGTTATAGACGTAAGTTATGTAAACGGCCCCACCATAAACATAAATGGTGCAGCGAGACTTTGAGTCTTGAACTTTGGTGCCGTTTGCCTGGCTCGAAGTCACCTTGGTGCCCGAGGTAGAGAGAGCGTAGCTAATCGGCAAGCCACTGGTGGAATAAGCGGCTAGTGGCGCCATGCCTGAATTGGTAGATGGCAGCGATGAAATTTTGTTGATGGTTCCAACCGCGGGAAAAGTGATTGTCTGAGGTTGGATGGCCGCATTTGAAACGGTCAAAGTGAATGTAACGGAGCCGGTGTTGTTGTTTGCTGCTTTACCGGTCAGCGTAATTGATACAGTGCCGGTCGTTGTAGGAGTTCCGGTGAACATACCAGTTGCTGTGCTAAAAGTTAGGCCGCCCAAGATAGTCGACTGGCCTGCACCTGTGCCGGCCGCCGACGGAGTTGCCGTGTAGCCCTGAGTGACGGTGCTACCCGTGTTTGTGATTGAGTAAATGCCCGAAGAATATGAAACGCCCTTGGTGATGGTTACGTTTGGCACCGAGAGAATTGGCTGGTCGAGAACGCTGGGTCCAGAGTCTGCTGTTCCCGCAGAGTTAACTGCAGTAACGACAACCGTGTAAAGAGTGCTTGCTGAAACTGGGAAAGTGCAGCGAAGTGGTGAAACAGTGCAGGTGCCAGCAATTGGAGTGCCGCCGCCAACCGGAGTAGCCAAAGCGGTGTAACTGGTTGGAGTGCCTCCCGAAGTCGGCGCAGTGAAAGTTGCCGTTAAGGTGGTTGTCCCGTTGCCAGTGACGGTTGGAACGCCCGGTGAGCCTGGTGGCAAGGTTGCTGCACCCAGGCTGACCGCAATGTTGATAGAGCTGCCCAACGGGAAGTTGGGGAAGTTATCCATGACTGTTACCTGAATAAGGTAGACGCCATCAGGAGTACCGGTTGGAGGGGTAATTGTCAGAGTATTGGTCACTCCGTTGGTGCCTGGTGCGCCAGAAAGCACGGCCCAGGTTGGGTTGGCGCTCTTTGAGAACGACAGAATCTGAGTTGTGTCAGCATCGAGACCGGTCAAAGTCACCGTCTGAGCGGTTGGGGCGTTCGTGACCGCAGTTGCAAAGGTGACGTTGGTGGTACTCGCTGAAATCGTTGGAGTGGCGTTAGCCAATGGAGTTGCCACCGAGCCAGCGAATGCAAGCAAAACATCGCGAGTTACATACTGACCATAGGTAGCAGCTCCGACCTTTGTGTCGGTGGCCCTGGTTTTTAGAGCCCAGAAGATCGGTGCCGTGGCAGTGCCGCCACCGAATGAAGTTGCGTAGTTCTCGCCAGATAGGCAAAGCGCCTTACCGAGGCGGAAAATACCGGTTGAAAGATTTAGATCCGAACACGGGATGCGCGTGGCACCATAGCCGCCGTTGGCAGCTGCCTGGTCGGTAATCAAAGAGTAAGTAACTGAGCGACCGTCGGCGGTTAGACCGTTGAGGTTGGTTTCGAAGATTGCCGTCTCGTCATACTTGATGTCTGTCATGTAGCCGGCGTTGTAATAAGGGGTGACACTGGTGGTCTGGCCACCGGCAAGGGTGAAGTTGACGCGAGCCTCAAACTGAATCACCTGGTTGGTGGTGTTCTTGATGCCACCGATTCGGTTGTTACCGGTTTGCGCAAAAACGTAGTCGAAGGCCGGGTTGAAAGCCGGGCATGAAACATCGACCACATAGGTGGTGCTGAAGATGTTGTAAAGCGGCTCTGAAGTGTCGTCGTAGCTTTGCGATGCCGGGGTGGTTGCCTGACCCGTGCACTTAGTGATTGTTGCCACAGTGGCACCGGTGGTGTGGTTGACCTGGGTGATGGTTGGGAAAGCGAAGTAGGTACACATCGTGTTGGTAAGGCTGTAGGCGCTGCGCACGCAGGCATCCTTGCGCTCGACCATGGTCGACTTCACGGTGACTGTCTTTGCGACCGAGTCGTAAGTGACTGTACCGACCGCACCTCGAAGGTGAGTGGCCTGGGCCGGCGTGACGCCAACCGCAACCATTACTAACGCTGCCAGAATGGCCAGGTACTTTGATGGCTTAAAGATGTTCACAATTAACCTATTTTCAACAAGGACTCCTTGTTAAACATACGTGATTGCGAACTTTCCGGGCTATTTTCTGGGGTTAGCCCCAGAAACAGAAAACCCCCGGCCTGTTGACCGGGGGTTTTCTATGTTGAAACTTGGGCTTGCTGCGGATTCTGGGCTATTTGACCCACGCGGTGGCGTTAGCCGGCAACTTGCCGTCCACAACATCCTTGGTGGAGAGCAGCACCTGGCCCTTTGGCAGCTTGAAAGGCTTGGTGCCAAAGTTGGTGATGCACTGCCAGCCGTTAGGGCGCTTGAAGTGCATTACCTGTGGAGCCAGCGGGTGCTTGACCCAGGTGAACTGCTCGGCACAGACTAGGCCGCGGCGAAGACGAAGTGCGGTGCGATAAAGCGCAAGGGTTGACTTAGGGTCTTTGTCTTGCACCTCAACGTTGACATCTTTGAACCATGCCGGCTGAGGCAAGTGTGAACCGCCAGGGCCGAAGCCGAATGACGAACCGGTCGAAGTCCAAGGCATAGGCACACGGCAACCATCGCGGCTGATGCTGCCCTCGCTGCGGAACCACTGCGGGTCTTGCATCTGCTCAGATGGAATGTTGAGCGGCTCTTGCATGCCAAGCTCTTCACCCTGATATAAGTAGGTCGAGCCAGGCAGGGCCAACACCAACATGGTGGCCGCACGAGCGCGATCGAAACCAAGTTCAACGTTGATCTGCTTCTCGCGGTCAGCCGAGCGGTACCACTTCGGCAGGTTGGCCAAAGCAGACTCTGGCAAACCAAAGCGGGTGGCGTGACGAATCACATCGTGGTTTGAGAACACCCAGGTGGTTGACGAACCGGTCTCGGCAGCTGCCTTCAACTGGTAATCGATGGTCGAGTGGAACTTCTTCTTGTTCCACTGGGTGCCAAGCAAGTCGAATGCAAATGACTGACCAAGGCCCTCGGTGCTGGCATAGCGGGCACGGCGGTTGGCGTGAACCCAAGCCTCGGCAACTGCCACGCGCGGTGGGTCATACTCGTTATAAACCTTGCGCCAGGTCTTGTAGATCTCGTGAACTTCATCGCGGTCAAATAGATCATCGGTGCCGTCATTCTTCATGACGCTGACATCGTATGACTGACGCTCTGGCAGGTGACCGTTCTTCAGGTCTTTGACCAGGGCGTGCGCCACATCGATGCGATAACCGTCAACACCGCGGTCAGACCAGAAACGCATAGTCTTGATGAAGTCATCGCGAACCTCTTGGTTATCCCAGTTGAAGTCAGGCTGCTCCTTGGCAAAGAGGTGCATGTACCACTGGCCAGGGGAGCCATCTGGCTCGGTGATTCGAGTCCAGGCAGTTGGGCCGAAGTGGCTGACTAGCTCAGATGGGCGGATTTCTCCGTGCTCACCCTTGCCATCGCGGAAGATGTAGCGGTCGCGCTCTTTCGAGCCCTTCGGTGCTTTTAGCGCAGCCTGGAACCATTCGTGCTGGTCACTCGAGTGGTTAGGCACCACGTCCACAAACACACGGATGCCCGCGGCATGCAGGGTCTCGAGCATGGTGTCGAACTCGGCCAAGGTGCCGATGCGTGGGTCGATGTTGCGATAGTCGGCAACGTCATAACCACCGTCGGCAAGCTCTGATGGGTAGAACGGGCTGAGCCAAACTGCGTCAACGCCGAGTTCCTTTAGATAAGGAACGCGCGAGGTGATGCCCTTTAGGTCACCGATGCCGTCGCCATTCTGGTCGGCATAGCTACGAGGGTAGATCTGGTAGACAACGGCCTGGCGCCACCAGTCTGCTGGGCCACGAAGGAAGGTGTGTTCAGCCATGAGCGTCTCGCTTTCACTTAGGAGTTTCAAATAGGTTATCGGATAAAGGAAAAGGCACCGACCCGGAGGTCGATGCCTTTTTTGATTCCCTGCCCGGATCCGCATTCGGGCAAAGTTCTTGTTACTAGGAGGGAAAACTATTACGGGGTTGGAGTAACCACCGGAGCTGCCGTTGGGGCAACCTTTGGAGCCTTGATTACTTCAATGTGCTCAGGCTTGGTTGGCTTGCTTGGCTTGACCGGCGCAACTGGCTTGGCCGGGGCCGCACCTAGGGCTGCGATGGCTGCATCGCGAACGGTTGCTGCCGCTGCGATTGAAGCCTTGCGGGCTGCCAGGGCAACCGCCTTCTGCTCATCGGTGGTTGCTGCAGCCACTGCGGTTGCATAGGTTGCGTTGGCCGACTGAACAGCAGCCTTGAAGGTCTCGCCGATTACCTTTTTGGCCGCGTCGTAAGCGGTGCGGGCAACCTTGTGTGCATCGAGGGTGGCCTGGAAGGCAACCTTGTCAGCCTTGAACTGCTCCTGAGCGGTCTTGAAAATTGCCTGAGCCGCACGGAACGCATCCATGGCGACCTTGTTTGGGTTCACGTGAGGTGCTTTAGGCGCCTTGCTAACCGAAGGGGTTGAGGTTGGGGCCGGGGTGGTGTCGGCAGCGAAAGCGCCAGCCGAGCCGCCAAGAACCAAAGCTGCGCTAAGCGCGGTGGCGACGAATGCCTTGTTGGTGATCTTGAACATTTGAACCTTCTTCACGAGGTGAAACTTGACCGAATCTGTGGGGGCTTCTGGGGAGAAGTTGCTGGGGATTCGAACCCTGCCCAATAATGATGCGCCAGCGACTTTGTGAGTTCTATGTGAAAACCGTTCGGGAGGCTTGGGAGTTTGGTCTCAAAGTCTGGGGTGCGCCATAGCATTGAGGCATGAGCGCTGCACGCATCCTTGTTGTTGATGACGAACCCGGGGTTCGCGACATGATTTGTGACACCCTGCGCCTCTCGGGTTATGAACCCTTTGAAGCCAGCGATGGTTTTCAGGCGCTCAAATGGCTGCGTGAAAACTCGGTTGATTTGGTGATCACAGACATCAACATGCCAAACATGGATGGCTATGAGTTGCTTGAGCGCATGCGTGCCATCGGTGACGAAACCCCGGCCCTGATGCTGACCGCCCGCGGCGAGCGCGGTGATGTGACCCGAGGGTTGCGCCTGGGTGCCGACGATTATGTGACCAAGCCGTTTGGGCTTGAAGAACTGATGCTGCGTATTGCCGCGATTCTGCGCCGAACCATGGGCGCCGGTGGCTCCGGTGAATCGGCCGACATCATCTGCGGGCCGATTGTTCTGAATGAAGACCGTCACACCGTCACCTTGAACGGCAAACCGGTTGACCTATCCCCCACCGAATTCAAACTGCTCTATGAGCTCATGATCAAAGATGGCAAGGTGGTCACCAAGGCAACCCTTTTGGATGTGGTTTGGGGCATGGCCTTCGCCGCCAACGCCACCGTGGTCGACACCTACATCTCTTATCTGCGCAAGAAACTGCATACCGATGACTTCGATGGCATCAAGACCGTTCGCGGCATCGGCTTTCAGATTGTGGCTCAATAACCGTGCGACTGCAGACCCGGCTGTCGATTGCGACGGCCTCAATAATCTCCTTGGTTTCGGTGGCAATTGGCGGCTTTGCTGTCTCTACCTCGTTTGATAGCGACATCGCCCGGGTTGATGATGGCCTAACCGTTGCGGCCAAGCAGGTTCGACAGTCCACCGGTGACCCGGTGACCTCGGCCCTTCTCGCCGGCGAGCAATCGGCCATCGGCCTAACCGTTGACTTCCTCTCACTCAACAACGACCTAATCGCGCTTAGCCCGGGTTCGGTTGAACTCATCAACGCTCCCTCCACCGCCGTGCTGAAGTCGGCAATAACGCATGCGGTCACGGTTAGTGGCGGCGCCCGAGACATGGCCAGCAACCAGGCCACCTATCGCCTGCGCACTGTTGCCCTGCCTGACAACGAATACGTGATCTTTGCCACCTCACTGGCCGCACAAATCGAGAGTCGCGATTCGAACATCCGGTTGCTGCTGTGGTTCATCCTTGGCTCGGTGCTTTTTGGTGCGGTTGCCATTGCACTCTTTATTCGCCGCGATGTTCGCAAGATAACCCGCCTGGTTGATGCCGCTGGGCAGATTGCCGAGGGCAAGGCCGATGTTGCGCTGCCGGCTGGCCTTGGCGCCTCAGAGGTTGACCGCCTGGCCCGCGCGCTGCGGAACATGGTTGACTCACTGCAGCATTCGATTGACCTTGAGCGCAAGACGCAGCAGAACATGCAAACCTTCTTGGGCGATGCCTCTCACGAGCTGCGCACCCCACTGACCGTGATCAAGGGTTATGTTGAGCTGCTGCAGAAGAACCCCGATGCCGGCGTTGAACAATCTACCCGCGCCTATGACCGCATGCTGGCCGAGGCTAACCGCATGGATGCCCTGATTCGCGACCTACTGTTACTGGCCGAACTGGGCGAGACCAAGACCGATACCAAAATCATGAGCGAGCTATCGGTCATCGACCTATCTGCCGTGGTGAGCACCGCGGTTGATGACCTGCGAGTTTTGCAGCCGAACCGGCCCGTGGTTGTTTCAATTCAGCCGGGCATCGATGTGCTGGGCGCGCGCGACTTGATTCTGCAGGTGCTCGCAAACCTGACCTCGAACATTCGCCGGCACACCCTTGAGACCGATTCACTGCGGGTCTCACTGCACACCGAAGATGGCATGCTTGCCGTGCTGAGTTTTGACGACAGCGGGCGAGGTTTGCCGGAAGAGTTTTATGCCGCGGGCATCAACCATTTTCAGCGCTTCGACAACTCACGGTCACGAGCCTCGGGTGGCTCTGGCCTGGGCATGAGCATCATGGCCGCAATCGTTGAAAAGCACGGCGGGCAAATCACCCTCGAGCGCAGCGATCTCGGAGGTTTGCGAACCGAGATTCGCCTACCGCTAGCTAGCTAGGATCTGGCGAACGCGCGGCACAACCTTCGTTGCATAGAGCTCGATTGACTTCATCAGCAGCTCGTGAGGCACTGGCCCGTTTGCATATTTGAGGTCAAAGCGTGAGGCACCGACGGCCTGGATTGCATAGGCAATCTTCTGCGCAACGGTCTCTGGTGAACCAACGTATAGCGAGCCGTGCTCAACCTCTTGGGTGAAGTGTGACTTGCTGGCTGGGCCCCAACCGCGCTCTCGACCAAGACGGTCGATGAACTTCTCATAGTGAGGCCACAGTGAATCTTTGGCTTCTTGATCAGTCTCGGCAATGTGACCCGGTGAGTGAATCGAAATTGGCAAAGTCTTCTGGCCAAACTTCTCGAGGGCCTCGTGATAAAGATTTGCATAGGGCGCAAAGCGTGCAGGGTCGCCACCGATGATGGCCAGCGCCATCGGGATGCCCAGGCGTGCGGCACGAATGACCGACTCAGGGCTGCCACCGACACCGACGCGCATCTTCATGGCGCCAGACTCAGTCTTCGGGAAGACATCTTGGTTGGTGAGGCTCTTGCGAGTGGTGCCCGACCAGGTGACCGGGGCCTCTTTGAATAGCTCGACGAGCAGCTCAAGCTTCTCTTCGAACAGGGCGTTGTAATCGCTGAGTTCGTAGCCGAACAGCGGGAAAGACTCGGTGAATGAACCACGGCCGGCGGTGATCTCGGCACGGCCATGTGAAAGAGCATCGATGGTTGAGAAGCGCTGGAACACACGAACCGGGTCATCGCTGGAAAGCACTGTGACGCCGGTGCCCAGGGTGATGTTCTTTGTCACGGTGGCAATGCCGGCCAGAACGGTGTCTGGTGCCGAAACCGCAAAGTCATCGCGGTGGTGTTCACCGATGTTGAAGTTGGCTAGGCCAAGTTGGTCGGCAAGCTTGGCCTGCTCAACGATGTTGCGGATGACCTGCGCAGCGGTGTCTGGGGTGCCGTCAAGTTTTACGGTCATGTCACCGAAGGTGTCGAGGCCAAAGGTAATCTCTGCTGGATTGATTGCGTTCACGAGATAAGTTTATGCCCGCGGAAGCAATCTGTCTAGTGGGGGTTTACTAAAGTTGGGCGTCAACTATCCAGTCGTGGCCCAGGGCAAGCATCCGTTCATCCGAGGTGAGGAGGATCGCTTCTTCGTGAAGCGCCTGGGCAAGAATCATGCGATCGATCGGGTCGCCAGATTCAAAACTTAGAAACGACTTCGAAGCCTCTGCATGCTCGGCGCGCAATGAGATCTCTTCGAAACCAGCCTCAATAGCTGCTGCTGCGAAGCCTTCACTCAGTCGCAGTGCGGGTTTGCCATTTCGACCGAGTTTCTGACTCTTCAAGGTCAGCTCAAAAATCGAAGCGGCCGAGAACCAGAGTTGCGGCGCGAGCTCTATTCGATTTCTCGCAGCATGACCTAGTTTCTCGGGAGAACGCAGAACCCAAATGAGAGCGTTGGAGTCGAGCAGCAACTTCACCACTTGGATAGATCCTCGCCCGCCCAAGGGTCCCACGGCTCGGGGGCAAAAAACTCTTTCTCTTCTTCATCGGTCATGTTGTATTCAATAAGGTGCGCCAGAGAACCGAGAACAAATTTTTTCTTCGGTGTGTGTGGCATCAAATCAACCAAAGGCTGGCCCGAGCGAGCAATCGTCACGGACTCGCCCGCGAGAACCTCTTCGATCAATTTCGATAGGTTGCTCTTTGCATCATGCATGTTGTAAATCTTCGCCATATCCCGACTTTAGTTAGCCCACTTAGCCCGGTCAAGAGCAAAGCCCCAAAATGTGGATAGATTTGGCAATAACCAAATGCTGTGGAGAGTTGAACCAACCATGACCAACAGACCAAACACCCGCGCCAAATCAAAAATCACCGGTGACCAGTTTTCCGAATTCGCCGCCACCCGCCGCAGCACCCGAGACTTCTTGCCAACCCCGGTGCCGCAGGAGGTTCTCGATGAGATTCTGCGCGATGCGATGACCGCACCATCTTGGTCAAACACCAAGCCGATTTTGGTTGCAGTTGCCTCTGGTGAAAAGCGCGACCGTCTCTCGGCCGACTTCATGGCCCACTGGAAGGCGGTTCAGGCTGCGCGCTCTGGCGGCCTGCTGCCTAAGTTGAAACTGGTCTTCACCCGGTTTGGCCTACCAAGCAGCAACGCGTTTATCGCCAAACCATACGTGAAGTCACTTTTGCCCCGCGCCCAGCGCGTTGGCAAAGAGATGTTCACCGCGCTGGGAATTGCCCGCGGAGACAACGCGGCCCGCAACGCCAGCTGGGCCAAGAACTATGAGTTCTTTGGCGCACCAACCGAGCTGTTCATCTTTGCTCACAAGAGCCTCGGGGTTTTCTCAGCCAACGATGCCGGTCTGTTTGTGCAGAACCTGATGCTCTCGGCTCATGCCCGCGGCCTTGGCACCTGCGCCCAAGGCGCGCTATCCACCTGGGACAACGTGGTTCGCAAAGAGTTTGACGTGCCTGAGGGTTACCGCTTCTTGTATGGCATCGCCATCGGTTATGCCAGTGACGCACCGATCAACGACTTCGGCGCACACCGCCTCGACATCGAAGAGATTGTTCTTAGATGAGAGTTCGCTCTTAGATAGTCGGGTTCGTCCTGGCGCGAACCACGCGACTCACAAAATCTCGCGGCGTCAGAATCAGCCCGCCGTTCCAAGGATTCATTTCTAATAGGTCTGCGTCGTTAGTCACGATTACAAGAGCGTCAACGGCAAATGCGAGGTCCAAGATCAGGTTGTCCTCGAAGTCCTTGTTCTCGCTGGTGTGACGAGGTGGTTCAACAATCGATCCGCCTGATTGGTGCACGATCTCGGTGATTGCCAACGAGGCGACGTTTGCTAATTCCTCTGAGCACCCCATGCTCTTGCGCATGATTCGAACCGTGTTCTTCATGATGTGCGGAGACAGAAATAGCTTGAAATCCTCACCATCAAACGCCAAGGAAATCGCGTCGGCGGCCCAGTTGCCACTTGTCGGTGGGACTTCTTCAATAAGCGGAAATGTGGACTTCGGCCCCGTTAGGCCATTAATAATGACGTTGATGTCGAAAATTGCCCTAAGCGAGTGCGGCATTTGCAGACTTCACCATTGCTACGACTTCTTCAGTGGTGAATACGCGACCTTTTAATTCACGATGAGCCATGTCCTGGATGTCAGCAAGGCGCTTTGCGAAACGGTCGCGGGCCATTTTCTTCATTGCCATTCGCAGAAATTCAGACCGGTTGCCATCGGCATAAAACTCAACAAGCTCTTCCAACAGAGCCTTGTCTTCTTCAGCAATGGCAAAACCAACGGTTACTGCAGCCATGATCTACCTCTCGTATGCAACGCGTGTGCAATTACTTAAAGGTTAGACCTCGCATAAGACAAAGTAAACGGGCAAAGCCGTAATTTAGGCGCGAACCCACTCGCGTGAGACGGCAAATCGCTCGATAATTTCAGGGATTGGGTCGACACCGATTCCAGGGCCGGTTGGCACCGAGATGTGACCGTCGACGAGCACGAACGGCTCGGTTAGGTCAGTCTCGAAATAACGACCTGAGGCCGAGGTGTCACCAGGCAAGGTGAAACCAGGCAGGGCGGCGAGGGCAAGGTTTGCCGCACGGCCAATACCGGTCTCGAGCATGCCACCACACCAGACCGGGATGTTGTTGGCAACCGAAACGTCGTGGATCTTGCGAGACTCGATGTAACCACCCACGCGTGAAGGCTTAATGTTGATGATCTCGGCGGCGCCGAGCTCGATGGCATCGCGAGCGATGTCGGCCGAGACGATGCTTTCATCGAGGCAAACCGGAGTCTCTATGTAGTCGGCCAACTTGGCGTGACCAAGCACGTCTTCTTCATTGATCGGCTGCTCGATAAGCAATAGGTTGAACTCGTCGAGACGCTTGAGCAAGTCAAAGTCATCGCGGGTATATGCGGTGTTGGCATCAACCTGAAGCAACAGGTCATCGCCAAACTTCTCGCGAACCATCTTCACCGGCTCGTAATCCCAGCCCGGCTCAATCTTTAGCTTGATGCGAACATAGCCCTCGGCCAGATAGCCGGCGACGAAGCGCTCGAGCTCATCCATGCTGTTCATAATGCCAACCGAAACACCCGACGGCACCTTCTCTTTATTGGCGCCGAGGTAGGTGGCAAAAGAGGTGTTGGCGGCGCGCAGCTGGGCGTCAAGGATGGAGGTTTCGAGCGCTGCCTTGGCCATGCGGTGACCCTTGGCCCAGTGCAGGGTTGGCGCCACGGCCTCGGCGGTGAGGTCATTGCCCAACTTGAAAAGGTCTGGCAGCAAGAACTCTTTCATCACAGCCATTGCGCCGGTGTGATATTCGCTCGAGTAGTCGGGGCGGTCATTGGCACCACACTCGGCCCAACCCTCGCCAACATCGGTGATGGCGTGAGCCCAAACCACCTCGTGCACGTTGACCGAGCTGAATGAGGTTCTGAAGGCTGACTTCAGTGGCACATTCAAACGGATGAGTTCTACGGCTTCGAGCTTCATTCTTCTGATTCCCTTATTCTGGAGATTTTTCGAGGACGAGTGATTGGCGGTTCAAAACTCCGGTGACCTGATAACCCTCGGCAATGGCCGGCTCGAGCACCTCGCGCACTCGCGCGCGCCACTCGAGGGCCTCGGCAAGATTGGTCTTGCGCAAGGCCTCGATGTCTGCCGGCAATTCAACCAGGATGGCCTCGACGGTTTGCTCTGAAGCGGGGATACCGGCAGCAGCTGAACGATCGCCCGCGTTGGTGACGCCAACCGATTCGGCGGCGGCCTCGCTGATTGGCCAATAGGTGAAGAGGCGGTCTGACTCATCGCCAGCATTGATGGCATCGGTCATGGTGCCATAGAAGTTTGGGAGATACTCGATGCCGATGGCGCCGAGCTTCTCGAAGTTGAAGACTGCGTTGCGGCGAACCAGCGGGTCGAAGGTCCAGGTAATTGCATCGATGCCCTGCTCGGCGGCCCACTGCTTCTGGTGCAGTTTGAGGGCAAAGCCGGCCCCCGGCACCGTCGCCGCGGTCACGTGCGAGTGAAGAATTCGCTGGTCATCCAAGGCCCCCTGAAAACCGAATGATGCT
Source organism: Microbacteriaceae bacterium (assembly GCA_947453465.1). GTDB lineage: Bacteria > Actinomycetota > Actinomycetes > Actinomycetales > Microbacteriaceae > Rhodoluna. The sequence continues at coordinate 45,287 of CANGGL010000001.1, forward strand.
CCAACGATTTGGCCATCGATTTTGGCAACCGCCGAATAACCACCGACGTGCTGCACGGCAAGGGCCAGGTCAAACGGAACGACCTCGGGGCCATCGGCCCATACCTGCCTGAAAAACGCGCTCATTGCCTCGGTGTCTTCAATCGAAGAAACGAGGTGGAGCTGTGGCTGAGACATTTGAATCTTTCGTGAAAAAGGGTGGGCCCTCGGCCGAAGCCGTTGACCCACCCCCGAATTTTTTGGTTAGCTCTTGGTGCCGTTGATGCTTGCGGTGGTTACGCCGAATGACGATAGGTTCCACTTTGCAAGAATCTTGCCGTAGGTGCCGTCATCGATTAGTGACTGAACAGCTGCCTGGATGGCTGCGGTTAGCTCCTTGTTAGCCTTCAAAACACCGATGCCGGTGAAGACTGGCTCGTAACCGTTTGGGTTAGCCGCGTCGGTGATTAGCTCGAAGTACTGGCCCTTGCCAGCGGTCTGAGCTGCATAAGCTGCGATCGGTGCGTCCATTACGTCAGCGATGCCCTTGCCAGCGCGAAGAGCGTTTAGAGCCTCTGGGTCTGATGGGTACTCGTTGATGATGACGGCCTTCTTGCCAGCAGCAACACACTGTGGGGTTAGCGCCTTAAGCATGTCGCCCTGAACGGTTGCCTTCTGGATGGTGACCGGCTGGCCACATAGGTCCATAAGGGTCTTGACGCCTGCTGGGTTGCCCTTTGCAACAACGATGGCGAAGCCACCCTTGAAGTAGTCAACGTAGTCAAGGTTCTTCTGGCGCTCTACGGTGTCGTTCATACCCGACATGATGATGTCGTGGTTGCCAGCCTGAAGCGAAGGAATGATGCTGTCCCAAGCCTGCTTGTTGAAGCTGACGGTCACGCCTAGTTTCTGAGCGATTGACTGTGAAAGGTCGTAGTCGAAACCGGTTGGCTTGTTGTTCTCGTCGAACATCTCCATCGGTGCATAAGGAATGTCTGAGGCAACGTTGATGCCAGCGGTCTTGTACTTCTCAGGAAGCATTGCTGCAGCGGCTGAGTCAACCGAAACGGTTGGGATGGCCATTGCATCGGTGGTTGCTGATGCGCTTGGGGTGGCGGCTGGGGTTGATGAGCAACCGGCCATCATGAGAACAGCTGAGGTTGCCAGTGCGGCAACGGCTGCGAACTTCATCTTTGACATTGATTCTCCTATTAGGGGTTTTTTCTAGATTACAACTCAGTTGTTTCGCGCAGGTTTAAAAGGCCCGAAACGTGATTGGTTCGTTAGAGAACGCCGGCCACGGTTTCACTGGGCAATTTGCCTAGAGAACGCTGCTGATGAATGCCTTGGTGCGCTCATGCTGTGGGTTGTCGAGAACCTGTGCAGGTGAGCCGGCTTCAACCACTAGACCTTGGTCCATGAAGACCACGGTGTCGGCCACTTCGCGGGCGAAGCCCATCTCGTGGGTCACCACAATCATGGTCATGCCCTCCTTGGCGAGGTCGCGCATGACGTTGAGCACGTCACCAACCAACTCAGGGTCAAGTGCCGAGGTTGGCTCATCGAACAACATCAACTTTGGCTCCATGGCAAGTGCGCGGGCAATTGCCACGCGCTGCTGCTGGCCACCCGAAAGCTGCGATGGGTAGTGGTCAAACTTGTCGCCCAGGCCAACTCGCTCGAGCAGTGCCATACCGCGCTTTTTGGCTTTGGCCGGGCTCTCATTGTTCACACCGATGGGTGCCTCAATGACGTTTTCGAGTGCGGTCAGGTGCGGAAAGAGGTTGAAGCGCTGGAAAACCATGCCGATGTGGCGGCGCTGTGCGGCGATGGCCGAAGGCTTCATCTCGTGCAGAACATCGCCGGCCTGACGGTAACCCATTAGGTCACCGTCAACATAGATGCGGCCACCATTGATGGTTTCGAGGTGGTTGATGCAACGCAGGAAGGTTGACTTGCCTGAACCAGATGGACCGAGGAGGACCAGAACCTGGCCCTGCTCAACGCTTAGGGTGATGCCCTTGAGGACCTCATTTGAACCGAAAGATTTGCGGACGCTGCGAGCGTCAACCATTAGGCCGCTCATGCTTAGGCCTTTCCGTTGGTGGTCTCGGGCTGCTTTGCTGTGGCCTTTTGGCCGAAACCAAACATGCGGCTGCGAGCGGTGGTCACGTTGAAACCGCGACCATACTTCTTTTCAAGCTGACGCTGTGGAATCGAAAGAATGGTGGTCATCACTAGGTACCAGAAGCCGGCAACAACTAGGAGCTCGACCTGGGCCAGGTTCTGAGCCGAGATCATCGTCGACTGGGTGTAAAGCTCAAGAACCGCGACCACCTCGAGGAGGGCGGTGTTCTTCAACATCGAAATGAACTCGTTGCCCATCGGCGGGATGATCACGCGCATGGCCTGAGGCAGGATGATTCGGCGCAGGGTGTAACCGCCGCGCATGCCAAGTGAAGCTGCGGCTTCCATCTGGCCACCATCAACCGAAAGGATGCCGGCGCGAACGATTTCGGCCGAATAAGCAGCTTCGTTTAGCGCAAGTGCGATGATGCCGGCTGCCAGTGACGGAATTAGCGCGCTGGTCTGGCCGTGCACAAAGACGATGTCGGTGAAAGGAATTCCGAAGGTAAGGGTTGGGTAAATGATGCCCAGGTAACCCCAGAAGACAATCTGAAGCAATAGCGGTGTGCCGCGGAAGAAACCGATGAATGCGCTGGCCACAGCCTTGAGCAATGGGTTCGGCGAGAGCTTCATCACGGCAAGAACAACCGCCAGGATGGTGGCGATCAGCATGGCCACGATTGTGATGACCACGGTCAGAACGGCACCATTCAAAATCTGTTCATTGAACAGGTATTTGAGGATGATGTCGTGGTCTACCGAAGGTGAGGCCCAAAGCGAGTAAACAAAAAGCGCCAGCACGCCAACAACCAAGACGCCGGAGACCCAGCGCCACGGGTGGCGAAGCGGCTTTGCCACGACATCGTGATCATTTGTAGAGGCATGCTCATTCATAGGGGAAAGCCTAGCGTTATTCGGCTGCGGCAAGTTGGCCACAGGCGCCATCGATTTCTTTGCCTCGGGTGTCGCGAAGAGTGGTCGGGATTCCGGCCTTTTCGAGGCGGTAAATGAACTCGCGGGTGACCTCGCTGGTTGACGCCGTCCAGATTGAACCCGGGGTTGGGTTTAGCGGAATCGGGTTGACGTGAACCCATCCCTTGCCACGGTCGTTGAGCTTCTGCGCAAGCAGGTCGGCACGCCACGCGTGGTCGTTCATGTCTTTGATGAGCGCGTACTCAATTGAAACTCGGCGGCCGGTGGCCTCGAAATAGGCACGGGCGGCGTCAAGCACCTCGTCGACCTTCCACTTTGAGTTCACCGGGATGAGCTCGTCACGCAAACCGTCATCCGGGGCGTGAAGTGAAAGAGCAAAGGTGACCGGAATCTTTTCTGCGGTGAGTTTTTCGATCCCTGGCAACAGGCCGACGGTTGAAACCGTGATGTTGCGGGCCGACATGCCGAGGCCCTCGGGCTGCGGGGTGATCATGGTGCGAACGGCGCGCATGACGCGGCTGTAGTTGGCGAGGGGTTCACCCATGCCCATGAATACGATGTTGGTGACGCGGTCTGGGGCGTCGGCAAGCTTGGCCTTTGAACCACCGAGTTCACCGGCGGCGATGACCTGGTTCGCGCGCACGATCTGGTCGACGATTTCTCCGGCAGACATGTTGCGGGTTAGGCCGGCCTGGCCGGTGGCGCAGAACGGGCAGTTCATGCCGCAGCCTGCCTGGCTTGAGATGCAAAGGGTGATGCGGCCGGTGTAGCGCATGAGAACTGATTCGACCAGGGCGCCATCGTGCAACTTCCAAAGGAATTTGATGGTGTCGCCGTTGTCGGTCTGCAGGCGCTTGACCTGGGTGAGCAGTTCTGGGAGCAGTGCCTTGACGAGGTCTTCGCGGCCGGCGGCCGGGAGGTCGGTCATCTCGGCTGGGTCGCTGGTGTACTTCGAGAAGTAGTGGCCGGCGATCTGCTTGGCGCGGAAGGCGGGAACACCGAGTTCCTTCATCTTTTCGGCGCGCTCTTCAGGGGTCAGGTCAACGAGGTGAACCGGCGGCTTGCCACGCTTTACCTCGGCAAATTGGAGCAGTGGTTTGCCGGTTTTTTCGTCCAGCTTCTGCTTCCAGCCCTCGGTCGCTGGTCTGACCTGTGGTCGTTGCGACATGGTGGGCTCCTAAAGATTTGATAACAGTCAATATTAGAGCGCTTTTCTGACTGTAACCGCTTACATGTTTCGACTAAAGTTGAGCGATATACGTTGACGAACCGATGGCGCATCGCCGCGCTTGGTTCAAGGAGGAACAAATGTCTGGTGCGAGCATCCTGGTTTATGCCGAGCGCGTTGGTGGCAATCTTGGCCACATCGAAAAGCTTCTTAAGGGCCCGCTAGCCGACTTCAACGGCATCCACGTCTTGCCTTTCTTTCACCCGTATGACGGTGACGACGCCGGGTTTGACCCGATTGACCACAAGATTGTTGACCCGCGCCTTGGCAACTGGGCAGACTTCAAGCGCCTTGCCGACACCCATGAGCTAACCGCCGACCTGATTGTGAACCACGCTTCGGCGCTTTCACCTGAGTTCATCGACTGGCAGGAGAAGGGCGATGCTTCGGAGTATGCCGGCCTGTTCTTGACCTTCGACACCGTCTTCCCTAACGGCGGCACCGAAGAGGGCATCACCTCTTTCTATCGCCCACGCCCAGGAATGCCTTTCACCGCGTATGAGGTTGCCGGCAAGCGCCGTTTGGTTTGGACCACCTTCATGCCTTCACAGGTTGACATCGACATCAAGCACGAGAAGGGCCAGGCCTACCTGCGCTCGATTCTTGACGCGCTGAAGTCTGGTGGCGTCAAAGTTGTTCGTCTGGATGCCGTTGGTTATGCGGTCAAGACCCCGGGCACCGACTCATTCATGACCCCTGAGACCCTCGAGTTTGTTGAAGAGATTGCCGAGCTGATTCAGTCTTATGGCATGCGCGTGCTGGTTGAGGTTCACGCCCACTACACCCAGCAGCTTGAGATTGCGCCGCTGGTTGACCTGATCTACGACTTCCAGACGGCTCCGCTGCTGTTGCACTCGTTCTTCACCGGCACCGTTGACCGCCTGGATGACTGGTTCAAGATTCGCCCGGCAAACTGCCTGAACGTTCTTGACACCCACGACGGCTATGGCGTCATCGATGGTGGGCCAATCAACGGCCGCCCGGGTCTGATCACCCAGGATGAGATGGCATTCATCTTCAAGAAGGCCGAAGAGAACACGGGCGGTCACAGCGCGATTGCCTCGGTTGTGCCGCAGTGGTTCACCCTGCCTCACCAGATCAACGCCACTTTGCCAAACATCGTGGGCGATGACGTGGCCTACGTGATCATGCGTGCGGTTCAGTTCTTCTTGCCTGGCGAACCACAGATTTACTACGTCGGTTTGTTCAACGGCATGGATGACGTTGAGCTGTTCAACAAGACCGGCCAGGGCCGCGATGTTAACCGCCACAACTACACCCCTGAAGAGATTGAGGCTGCCTTGCAGCAGCCGGTTACTCAGGCGATTCTTGGTTTGGCGCGTTTGCGCAAGTTGCCGGTTTTCGAGGGTGTGTTCGCTTGGTCTGTCGTTGGTGGGGATGCATTGCGCCTTGATTGGGTCAATGGTTCAGACAAGTTGTCCCTTGAGTTCTCGACCAAGGTTGGCGCCCCTTCATTCACCGTCTCGGTGACTGATGCCAACGGTTCACGCAGCTACAACTCAATCGAAGAATTGGGTTCTGCTCGCTAAATTTCTACGCCGCGGGCGGTTAGGGCTTCGGCGAAATCATCCGCGTATTTGAGTGATGCCACGAGCAGTGGCACGGTCATGAGCGCCGCGGTTGGTTTGACGCCTCTGGCCAGCTGGGCCTCTTTGGTTTGGGCAGAAAATTTGGCAATCATCGGGATGGCGTTAATTGCCATCGAAATGGCCAGGCTCAGGGTTTGAGGTTTAACTCCGAGCGGTTTGAGCGGTTGGCTGGCGCGTTCGATAGTGGCCACCATCTCGGAGTTTTTTGTGGTCATGGTAAACAGGCTCGCGAGCAGGATGGCGTCGGTGAGGCGCAGGGCGTTGGCCGCGACGGCGGGCCAGGATGAGCCGAAGAGCAGCTGCGGAATCACGATGATGGCCAATAGGTATTTGAGTGACCAGAGTTGTTTGGCCAGGAGGGCTGGGCCGTTGGCTGGGAAGGCGATGGTGAACAGACCGAGGATGGCGATTAGGACGGCGATTCCGGTGAGTGGATTTGTGGCGATTATCGAGATCAGGGTGACCAGGATGATCAGGGCGAGCAGTTTTGCGCCGGCCGGCAGGCGATGCAGAAAAGAAGCCCCTGGGCGAAAAAGAGTGCCCATCAGTTTTCAGCCAAATATGCCGAGATAATCGGGGCTGGCTCGCCAAATTCGACAAGTTTTGCCCCGGCAAAACGGAGGATTATGTCGCAGTTGGCCGCAAGGTTGAGGTCGTGGGTGACCAAGACAACCTGCTGCTCCAACTCATCCAAGAGCACCTCGGCAACCCGGCGGCTGTTGGTTAGGTCCAGCATCGCGGTGGGTTCATCAGCCACGATGAGCTTTGGCTCGGCCACCACAATTGCGCTGATGGCCAGCAGCTGCTTTTGCCCACCCGAGAGCGAATGCGCGGCTTGGTCGGCCAGGTGATCAATCTTGAATCGCTGCAGAACGGCGAGTGCCCTGGTCTGGATGTCACCGGTGCTCAGCCCCGATGAGCGCAGCGAAAATGCGACGTCTTCGAGGACGGTTGGCATGATGATCTGAACATCGGGGTTGCTGAAAATGAAACCGGTTTGGCGGCGGGCCGCCTTTGCGTCTTTGGCCGGGTTGATGCCGCCGACGGTCACCAGGCCCGAGGTTGGCGTGACCAAACCATTGAGCAGGCGGGCAAAGGTTGATTTGCCCGAGCCGTTGAGACCAATCACACCGATGCGTTTTTGGTCGAGTTTGACCGAGACGCCATCGAGTGCGGTTTTGCCATCGAAGGCAACCGAGACGGCATTAAGATCAATCAACATGGTCTTAGCCTATTGCCGCCAAATTAGTTCTTGAAGGCCTTTGGGTAGGCGCGATAAAGGGCCGCAACCACGATGGCGGTGATGGCCACCTTGATTGAGTCGCCGACCAGGAACGGGGTTGCCCAGGCGGTTGACTGCTCGAGCGAAACACCGGCAATCTGTGCGCAAACCGGGATGCCGATTGCGTAGATGACGACGATGCCACCGAGGACTGAACCAAGAATGGTGCGGATGACCGAAGGCTTGCCCTTGGCAGAGTTTGCGATGAGGCCGACGACGAATGCGCCTGGGATCCAGGCGATTAGGTAACCCGCCGATGGGCTCGTGGTGAATGGGGCGATGCCGCCGTTGAAGCCAGACAGGATCGGTAGGCCGATGAGGGCAAGAAGTTCGAAGAGTGCAACGGCAAGTGCGCCGCGGGTTGCGCCGAGAATGGCACCGGCCAACATCACGCCAAGAGTCTGCAGGGTGATTGGCACGCCACCAGGAAGTGGGATGGCTCCGGGAGTTCCAAGAACTGCGATGATGGCCGCAAAGATTGCGATTCGAGACAGGTCGCGAAGGGTGATCTTGGTGCTTACGGCCATGGGGCTGCTCCTAAAACTTGGGTTTTCGATCGACCGTTTGGCCGATTCACTGAACACTGTTCATGATGTTAGTAGACTTGTAGTGAAATGAACAACTCGACCGAATCTGCCAAGGGCGCCGATGCCCTGTCGAGCCGCGCACACGCTGCGCCGCCGATGAAGGCTGGGAGCTATACCCGTGCGCATTTGGTTGAGACCGCGCTGCGCATCCTTGATGAATTTGGTCTTGCCGACCTCTCGATGCGCCGACTTGCCGGTGTTCTTGAAGTTGCGCCGAGCGCGCTCTATTGGCATGTGCCAAACAAGCAGACCCTGTTGGCGCTGGTTGCCGACCAGATAATTAGCCGCGCTGCACCGGTTGATCACGCCGATTTTGTGACGAATGAGGCCATCGACTGGAAGGCCGTGACGCTGGCTGAGGGTCGCGCTATTCGCGATGCCCTGCTGGCCTACCGCGATGGAGCCGAAGTGGTTAGCAGCACCTTGGCTCTCGGGCTTGGTGCCGGTGAGGCTTTGGCTCGAATTCGCTCAGGTTTGGATTATGTCTGCGGTTCAGTGGCCAATGGGCCGGCGATTGCCGAGGTCACCGGGGAGTCACTGCTGTTTTTGATTCTCGGTCAGGTTTGGCATCAGCAGCAGCGAATGCAGGCCGACAGCCTGGGTGTGGTTTCACCCGAGTTTGGGCTGCAGCCAGGCGATGCTTCGGACGCGGGTGTGCTTGCCGGTGCAGGATTGCGCGTTTTGCCCGTGCAAAGCGACTCGCTTGATTTTGGCATCGAGTTGATTCTTGATGGTCTTGAAAAGCGTTTGGCCACCGCCCCTTAGTGAGCCCGGCAGAATTTGAGGCGCCTGAGGTTAGTGCGCCCAACAGAGGTTAACCTTTAAGGATGGACCTCGACGAACTTCTTCAGTGCGCACTTGACGCAGCAAATATTGGTGCCGCAGAGCTGAAGAAGCGCTTTCGCGGGCCGCTGCAAATCAGCTCAAAGACCTCACCCGAAGACCACGTGACCGATGCCGACCTGGCCTCTGAATCGATGGTTCGTGCGGCCATCGCCGAGCGCCGCCCCGAAGACACCATCACCGGAGAAGAGCTAGCCAACCAGGTTGGCGCAAACGCCAAGGTGCGCTGGAGCATTGACCCGCTCGATGGCACGGTCAACTACACCCGCGGGTTCCCGAACTACTGCACCTCAGTTGGTGCGGCATCGGTTGAAACCGGCGAATGGCTGGTTGGCGCCGTGGTTGCCCCTTCACTCGGGGTCACCTATTTTGCCAAGCGCGGCGGCGGAGCATTTGTGATGCGTGATGGCGAGACCATCCAGTTGTTTGGCCCACCGGCAGACCGAGTCAGCAAGATTGTTGCCACCGGTTTTTCATACCAGGCCGAGAAGCGCATCCCCCAGCTGCAAAAGTTGATTGAACTGATGCCAGAGTTTGTAGACATCCGCCGAATGGGTTCGGCCGCGCTCGATATCTGTGCGGTTGCCGAGGGCGCCATTGATGCCTATTACGAGGCCGACATCAAGGAATATGACTGGGCCGCTTCGGCGCTCATCGCCGAGGAAGCCGGTCTAACCGTTCAGCGCCCGGCTTTTGTCGGTGACCTGTGTCACGTCTGGTTGCGCATTAACTACTAAGGTGCTCTCCAAAGAACTTCTCAATGCGCAGCCAAGCATCCTTGGCGTCAACTGGGTTTGGCTTGGCGCCTGAAACACGTAAAAGGCTGCCGAAGACCGGGCCACCACCCTGCTTCGGGTTCATGAACGCGTGTCCAGAATCTGGGTAGACCTTGATGTCGTGGGTCACCTTTAGTTTGGTGAGCGTGGAATCTAGTTTGACCTTGGCGTCCTTGAGCTGGCCATCCTTGCCGCCATAGTTGCCGAGGATAGGGCAGGCTCCGGCGAGCGCGGTCTCCATGTCCTTCGGCAGCATGCCGTAGTTTGCGTTGGCCGCGTCATAGCCCTGGTTGGCAAGCAAGAGGGCAAAGCCACCACCCATGCAGAAGCCAATCACGCCAACCTTGTCGGTGACATCTGCGCGTGATGCCAATAGCGCCTTGGCCGCAGCAACGTCATCGAAGGCCTGGCCCTTGCCTGCGGCGAGCGCCCTGAAGGTTGAGGTTAAGCACTTGCGCATACCGCCGCGGCTATAAAGGTCTGGCATCAGCACCACATAGCCGGCCTGAGCCAGGCGGGTGATCTGCGCGCGCATGTTGTCATCGATGCCGAAGACCTCGTGAACCATGACCACCGACGGCCACGGACCCTTGCCCTCTGGCACAGCAAGCAGGCCACTCAGCTCTGGGGTGATTTGGATGTTAGTGAGGGTTGGGCTCATCGGCTTGGCCGAATCTTTGGCTGCAGAGGTCATGCTCTGAGAATACCTAGATTGTGCCGTTATCCAGGCCAGCAAGCACCTGTTTTGCTCGCTCGCGAAGCTCAGGCAAATCACTCAGGCGGTTGAGGCCAAAAATCTGCTGGCTCATCCGGTGGTTCTTCACGAATCGGTCACGGTGACGGTCGAGGAAATCCCAATAGAGAGTGGTGAATGGGCAAGCATCATCGCCCACCCGCTTCTTAGGGTCATAGGCGCAGCCCTTGCAAGACTGAGTCATCTTATTCAGGTATGAACCGCCGGCAGCATAAGGTTTGGTCATCAAAATGCCACCATCGGCGTGGGTGGCCATGCCAATCACGTTTGGCACCATCACCCACTCAGATGCATCGATGAACTGCTCACGCATCCAATCGAGAAACTCTTGCGGGTTGGTGCCGGTCACCAACGCCAGGTTGCTGAGCACCATGAGGCGCGGAATGTGGTGCGCCCAGGCACGCGCCTCGACATCTCCAACCACCTGCTTCATGCAAGCCATCTGCGTCTTCGATGAATCGGTGAAGAGCGGCAGCAGTTTGCGCGTTGCACCCAGCCCGTTCTTAGCGCGATAGTCAGGACCCAAGAACCAATACATGCCATTGATGTATTCACGCCAGCCGATGACCTGGCGCACAAACGCCTCTACAGAACCAATTGCTTTGTTCTGTGTCTCGTAGGCCGCCAGAACCGCATCGATAACCTCACTGGCATGCAGCAAACCGTTGTTTAGGTATGGGCTGAGCAGTGAGTGGTGAAGAGCCCAGTTATCGGCTGCGATGGCGTCTTCGTAAGGGCCAAAGCCTTCGAGGTGGTGCTCCAGGAAATAGGCAAGCTGCGCGAGTGCGCCGGCCCGGGTGGTGGCCCAAGTGTTGGTCACCTGCCAATCGACGGCGTCAGGGGCGAGGCCGATTGCGTTCTTGATTTCGGCGGCAACCGCTTTGTCTAACTCGTCACGCGGGTGCTCGAGGTAGGCCGGCCAGGTGTAGTTCTTCGGCGGTGGCAAGCGGTTATCGGCATCGAAGTTCCATCGACCACCATCGGGTTCACCATCGGTAACCAGGATGCCGAGGCGTACTCGCTGGGCACGATAGAAGTTCTCCATCACGAAAGTCTTTTGACGGCCTGCCCAGAGTTTGAAGTCTGGTCGCGAGGTCAAGAAGAAGTCGTTTGCCACAAACGTGACACCAAACTCGGTGAGCAGCTGCATCAGCTTGAAGGAAGAAGGTTCGGCGGCGTGAATCGGCAGGTTGCCGAATTCGGCTCGCGCGGCGTTCAGGCCATCGATGGTGGTCGGTGCTTTTAGGTAGCGAACCGTGTAACCCTCGGCTTCGAGCTCGGCAGCAAAGTGCCGTGCCGAGGAGATCAGGAAAAACAGGCGCTCGGGGTGCCATGGGCGGCCAGTGGTCATTCTGGCGCTTTCAACCAGAACCACGACATCGGTGGCCGGGTCGGCGGTCTTCAAAACCCCGCGATCACGGTTTAGGTGGTCATGCGCGATGTAAAGAATGCGCTTGCGTTGGTTGGTCGACGAACCTGCGGTCACTATGCGCCTTTGCATTTCTGTGAACAGTACTTCACGTTTGCCCAGTCGCGCTCCCACTTTTTACGCCACTCAAACGGCAAGCCGCAGCGTTCGCAAATCTTCGGCGGGTGGCCGTTCTTAGTCTGGGCTGTGCGTGGCATGTTTCAAGACTAAGCGTCTTGAGCAAGTCGTTCGAGACGCAAGGCGCGCACTCTTCGATGGTAGGTTTTCAGCATGACGAACTTGAAATGGGCCATGGTTGGCACCGGCTTTATGTCCACCCTGATCTTGAAGGACTTTGCCCTCGCAGCCGGCACCGAACTTGTTGCCCTGGTTTCGCGCGATGTTGCCAAGGCCGATGCTCGCCTCGCTGCCGAAGGCATCGCAGCCAAGGCGCTCACTTTTGAACAAGCCATCGCCGACCCAGAAATCGACGTCATCTACATTGGCACCCCGCACGCCAGCCACTTTGGTTTGGCCAAACAGGCCCTAGAAGCCGGCAAAAACGTCTTAGTTGAAAAGGCATTCACCATGGATGCGGCCGAAGCGCGCGAACTTGCCGCGATTGCAAAACAGCACAACCGCTTCTTGATGGAGGCAATGTGGACCAAGTTTCAACCAATGCTCATTGAAGTTAAACGCCTTGTCGAGTCGGGGCGCATTGGCAAACTCAAGCTGGTTGAATCAAGCTTCGGCATGAACCTGCCGTTTGACGACTCACAGCGCCTGTTTAACTTTGAACAGGGTGGCGGCTCGGCTCTCGACCAGGGTGTCTACACCGCAACCTGGGCGCACTGGTTTGCTGACTCAAAAATCACCAAGCAAATCACTCACGGTGAGCTGTTCACCAATGGCTCCGACGCCTCGGTGCACACCACCTTCGAGTATGAAAACGGCACCTTCGGCATCGCCCTTACCTCGTTGGTTGCCACCCTCGGTTTCGGTGGCCGCCTGGTTGGTGATACCGGCTCGATCGAGATCGTCGGCCAGTTCTGGAACACCGAAGAGATCAACATAAACGGCCCATTCGATGGCCAGGACCACCCGGTTGAGAACATCAAGATGCCGCACAAGGGCGCGGGTTATGTGCACATGATTGAGGCTGTGAACGAGGCCATCTTGGCTGGCAATTTAGAGAGCGAGCAACACCCACTGAGCTTCACCATCGAGATCATGGAGATCTTGGATGAGGCCCGCCGCCAGATTAACGAGCCCTAGGGCTGAAGGCGCTGGATCTGCCACTCGCTGGTGATTCCGTAGCCGCCGATGGTGCGCACAAACTCAATGCGATCATGCATTCGGTTTGAGCGGCCCTTCCAGAATTCAATGCGGGTCGGAATGATGCGATAGCCGCCCCAGTAATTGGGACGAGGGACATCTGCGCCCTTGAACTTAGCGAGGGCTTGATCAAACTGGTCGTCGAGCGCGGCCCGATTTTCTATCGGATGAGACTGGTGGCTAGACCAAGCGGCAACCTGAGAGTCATGTGGGCGAGAGCCAAAGTAGGCGTCTGACTCGGCAGGGTCAACCTTTTCGGCTACACCTTGGATAAGCACCTGGCGATACATCGAATACCAGCCGAAGACCGCGCTTACGTTTGGGTTAGCAGCAACGGCCTCGCCCTTGCGAGACAGGTAGTTGGTTGCGAAGAAGAAACCGCGATCGTCCACTCCTTTCAGCAATACGGTGCGTGAACGAGACCGGTGCTCTTCGTCGACTGTTCCAAGAACAAAAGCGTTTGGCTCATAAATCTGCGCCGCCTCTGCCTCACGGAGCCAATCCTTGAACTGCTCTAGCGGGTCGGCGAGCAGATGAGTTTCATCGAGCAGTTCCTGCCCATAATCTTCGTGCCGGTTCAGCGAATCCATGTTCTAAGACTAAGAGTTTTACGGCGAGTTCAGGTCTTCGAGTTGCCCGGTTGGCAGGGCCACCCAGCCTTCAACCTGGGCCTGTTTCAACTGCGATTCATTTGGTTTCTCATACTGGCCAAGTTGAGCCGAGCGGGTTGCCAGCGCCGCCATGACCGAATCGAAGGCATCACAGGACTCAATCATCAGGTCACTGTGGTTTCTGAGGTTGAGCCACGGGGCACGGGCCTGAAGCTCACCAAGCAGGTCGGACCGTCTGTCTGCCGATGCCCGGTAACCGGAGGTGTCGAAGCCCCAAAGCCTAAGAGTGGCACCCGGGTAAATTTCCACAACCTTGCCCGCACCCGAGCGGTCAATGGTCTCACCCGAGGACTGCAATTTGGAGAGCAGCCCAGCGCAACGCATCGCTGTCATGCCGAGGCGGTCGGTTGAGACGCTCAGAGGCCATCGCCCGGTGACTTCTCTAACGTGACGGTCAGTCTCGCGATAGGCCATTCGTCTGCGCCACTCTATGCCGCCATCGAATTCCGGCGCCTGACCATCGATGCTTGCATGCTGAGTCAAAAACACAACAAACTGAACCGGCCAACCCAGAGCGCAGTCAATGCCAAACTTTTCGCAATCGGCAACCGAATCGATGATGGCTTCGTCGGCGATTCCGAGGGTCAAACTAACTAGCTCGGCCCCAGAACCAGACCAATCGATGACCGCTAGGGCGGTGCCCTTCGGCTCTGCCGCCAGATCTAGGCCCGCTATCAACATGTGTAAACCCTAACCTTTTTGATTTCACCTATGAGCAGGCACAGAGCCCGAAGATAAAAGTAAACCCGGCACTCGCGATGAGTGCCGGGTTTATTGACGTTGCTATTCCTACTTGACCGCTCCAGAAGAGATGCCTGAGATGAACTGGCGCTGGAGTGCTAGATAGAACACCACGATCGGAATAATGGCCAGAACTAGACCAGCCATTGCCTGACCATACTCGGTTGCGTAGGTGCCATAGAACAGATAGGTCGATAGCGGAAGCGTCTGAGTTTCTGGGGTAAGAACAAGCACCGGAAGAAGGTAGTCGTTCCAGATCCACAAAGCGTTGATGATGGCCACGGTTGCGGTCACCGGCTTTAGCATCGGGAAGATGATTTTCCAGAAGATGGTGAAGTCGCTTGCGCCATCCAGAGCAGCTGCCTCGTCCAACTCAGTAGGGATGTTCGAAATGAAGCCGTGGTAAAGGAAGGTCGAAAGTGCGACACCGAAACCCATGTAGAAGAAGATGAGCGCGGCCTGGTTGTTCAACGAAACAAACGGGGCGAAAATCGACATGAATGGAATCATCAGCGCCTGGAAAGGCACGATCATTGATGAAACGAGAATCAGGAAGGTCACCTTGGTGAACTTGTTCTTGGTGCGCGACAGATAGAACGCAAGCATTGATGAGATCAAGATCAAAGAGCCAACACTTAGTGTGGTGATCAGAATCGAGTTGGTCAGCGAGCGGAAAAATTCCATCTTCTGCAAGGCCTGGTTGAAGTTATCCCAGGTGAACTCGACTGGCAAAGCCAGCGGGTTGTCTAGAATCTCCATCTTTGGCTTGAATGAGTTGATCAACACCAAAACGAACGGCATGACGTAGGCGATTGAGACGATTAGACCTACGACCCAAACGATTGAACGTACGGCGCTTGTTCTAGCTTTCGCTTTGAAAGTCATCTTTGCCATTATCGCTGCACCTCCATGCGCTTGCTGACTGAAACTTGAACCATTGCGGCCACTGCAACCAGGATGAACATGATTACGGCCTTAGATTGACCAGTGTCAAAATTTCCGAGACGGAATGCATCCTGGAAGATGTGCATCGAGATCAGCTCGGTGGAGCGGTATGGACCACCGCCGGTTAGAGCGAGGTTCACGTCGTAGGCCATGAATCCGCCGCGGAGGGTCAAGAAGAGCGAGATTGTGAAGGCCTGGGCCATCAAAGGGATCTTGACAGAGAACATGGTGCGCAATGCGGATGCGCCATCAATGCGAGCGGCCTCGAGCACGTCAGGTTCGATGCTGATAAGGCCAGTGATGTAAATGATCATCATGTAACCCGACTGTTGCCAAACAGTAACGATGATCAGCGCCCAGAAAGCGGTGTCGGTCTCGTTTAGCCAAGAATCCTGGAAAATTGGCCATTCGTACATGTATGAAATCGAAGGCAGAGCGCTGTTAAAAATGAACTGCCAGATGACACCCAGAACCACACCACCGATGAGGTTCGGGATGAAGAAGAAAGTTCTGAAAATGTTTGCGCTGCGCAACTTCGTTGTCACGATGAGCGCTAAAGCGAAGGCTACAACGTTGATAAGAACCAACGAGACGACAACGAATGTGCCGGTGAATGCGAGCGTGGACCAGAAAGTGTCATCCTGGAAAGACTTGACGTAGTTGTCAAAACCGACGAACTTGCCGTAGTCGAAGCCGTTCCAGTCGGTGAAGGTGAGGAAGATGCCCTGGCTGAATGGAACAACCAGAACAACGAAGAATATGGCCAAGGGTAATGCGCCGAACCACACAAACTTTTTGAGGTTTTTTGTAAATCGCATTTTGCGCTCCCTTGGTTAGTGCTGATGAAAATTTTGATGCTCAAAGTGAGAAGTTCCTGGGGTGGGTTACCCCACCCCAGGAACTCGATTCTAGCTAGTTTCTAAATTACTTAGAAACTCCGCGCCAGGTCTTGGTCTTGCCCTTCCAGGCCTTCTGAAGCTCTGCTGCGTACTGTGCTGCGTTGATCTTGCCAGTCATGTACTTCTGGCTTGATGCACCGTATAGCTCCTGGCCACCGGCTGGGTAGTAGCTGTTGATCCACTCAAGGGTCTTGCCAGCGTCTACGTAAGCTGCGATTTCCTTAGCCATGTAGGTGGTTGGCTTGACGGTGAAGCCCTTGTAAGCCGGGATGAAGTTCATGCCCTGCTTCTCGATTGGACCTGCAACGTGCTGCTGACCTGCTGGGGTGGTGTACAACCAGGTTAGGAAGTCCACTGCACCGGCACGCTCTTCAGCGGTTGACTGCTGGTTGTCGACCATGAAGTATCCAGGAACGCCGACTGAGATTGAGTCGTTGCCGTATGCCTTAGCGTCGTTGCTGATTGGTAGAGGGATGATGCCGTACTTGGTTCCGTAACCTGAGGTGATCAGGTTTGGCTCTGCCCAGTTACCCATGAACCAGAAACCAACCTTGCCAGTAGCCAAGTCAGCTAGACCGCGGTCGTACTCGGTGTCGGTAAGGTTTGGCTTGCGGTTGTTGTACTTCTTCATTAGGTCGTAGGTAGCAATGTAGTTCTTCCAAACTGGGTCCTTAGAAAGGTCCTTCTTGCCATCTGCCATCTGGTCTAGAACTGATAGACGAGCCTCGTGGGTCTTGCCAGCGTTGGTGAAGTATAGGTTGTGCAAGTGCGCACCTAGTGACCACCAAAGAGCTGAGAAGTGGATCGCGCCTGAGCCCGAAGCCTTAATCTTCTTGAAAGCTGCCTCTAGCTGTGCGCGGGTAGCAATCTTCTTAGGGTCAACGCCAGCCTTGTCTAGGACAACGCGGTTGTAGAGAAGACCGTAAGCCTCAACGGTTGATGGAACACCAACCTGCTTGCCAGCGATCTTTGCACCTTCAAGTAGTGAAGCTGGAACTAGACCAGCAAGCTTGGTGCCCTTCCAGTCCATAACCTTGTCAGCCATGTCTGGGATTTCCTGAAGGGTGTACATGATGTTTGGAGCCTTCTTGGCTGCATACATCGGGGTCACGTTCTGAAGGAAGGTTAGCTTGCTGTCGGCAGCGATTGACTCGACGGTGTAGCAAGACTGTGATGAGTTGTAGTCCTTGACTGCAAGTAGGAACTGATCCTTGATCTCAGTCTTGATGGTTCCAAGCATGGTGACCTTGGTCTTTGATGCACAGCTGGCAGCGTTAGCTGCTGGTGCGTTGATTGCAGATATTGCGAGCAGTGATGCCAGCGCTACAGCTGCAAACTTTGTAGCTTTGTTCATGCGGATGTTTTCCTTTCCAGAAACCACGAACTCCCAATTGAGTTCAGGTTTGTTTCAAAACTACAACGTGTTTTACGTCAAAAACAGTGAGTTTGATAACGATTTGTAAACGCTTACAGAAATCCTAGATCACAAATACGACTTTCATCACATCGAACGCTTGGCTGGTCGAACTGCAGGTTCAGCACGAAAGCTCGCAAACTAGGTTTAAGCGTCGCTCGATTCGAACTGTGACCTGTATAAAGCCGCGTAAGGGCCTGCAAGTTTGATCAGTTCTTCGTGAGTTCCCTGTTCAACGATGTCTCCGTGCTCCATCACCAGGATGAGGTCGGCGTCACGAATCGTTGATAGGCGATGGGCAATCACAAAACTTGTGCGGTCTTTGCGAAGTGCTGCCATCGCGCGCTGCACCAAAACCTCGGTGCGCGTGTCAACCGAGGAGGTCGCTTCATCGAGAATCAAGACAGTCGGGCGCGACAAGAACGCGCGGGCAATCGTCAGCAGCTGCTTCTCGCCAGCACTGACATTAGAGGCTTCATCATCAAGGATGGTGTCGTAACCCAGAGGCAGGGTGCGCACAAAGCGGTCGACATAGGTGGCCTTAGCCGCTTCGACGATTTGCGCTTCAGTGGCCGTCGGGTTGCCATAAGCGATGTTGTCGCGGATGGTTCCCTTGAACAACCAAGTGTCTTGAAGAACCATGCCGATGCGGCCACGCAGATCGTTTCGAGTCATCTTGGCGATGTCTATTCCATCGAGGGTTATTCGACCCGCGTTTAGTTCATAGAAGCGCAAAATCAAGTTGACCAGCGTGGTCTTGCCCGCACCGGTTGGGCCCACGATTGCAATGGTTTGACCCGGTTTGACGGCGAGGTTCAGGTTCGAAATCAGCTTCGACTCTGGCGTGTAACCAAACGCGACCTTCTCGAAGGTCAAGGTTCCCGTTCGATCGGTTGAGGTTTCGGAGGCAGCAGGGTCAGGCGACTGCTCTTCGGCATCGAGCAGTTCGAATACGCGCTCTGCCGAGGCCACACCCGACTGCATCAGGTTTGCCATTGAGCCGAGCTGCGCAAGCGGCTGGTTGAACTGCCGAGAATATTGAATGAACGACTGGATGGCACCGAGAGTCAAGGCGCCGCTGGCAACGAAGAGCCCACCGATGACAGCGATGCCCACATAAACCAGGTTGCCGATGAACATCATGCTCGGCATGATGATGCCCGAAACAAACTGGGCACCAAAGCTTGATTGGTAAAGCTCTTGATTCAGCTCGCCGAAACGCTTCTCGACTGACTTTGAGCGGCCAAATACCTTAACCAGGCCGTGGCCGGTGAAACTTTCTTCGATGTGAGCATTGAGCTGACCAGTTTTGGCCCACTGGGTGACAAAAAGCTTTTGGCTGCGCTTGGCAATCAACGAGGTCAGCACCAAGCTGGCCGGAATGCTTATCAGGGCGATCAAAGCCAAGACCGGCGAAATTGTGAACATCATGACGAGCACACCGATGACGGTTAACAGGCTGACCAGCACTTGGCTGAGGGTCTGCTGCAGAGACTGCGAGACGTTGTCGATGTCGTTGGTTACGCGGCTCAGGAGCTCACCGCGTTGGATGGTGTCAAAGTATGACAACGGCAGGCGGTGAAGCTTGGCCTCCGTCTCGCGGCGAAGTTTGAAGATGGTGTTCTGCACGCTGACGTTCAGAATGCGTGCCTGAAGAATTCCGAAGATGAATGCGCCAACATATATGGCAACCACGGCCAGCAGAACCTGCTGAAGCGCGGTGAAGTCGATGCCTTGGCCCGGGTGCAAATCCATGCCTTCGAGCAGCCCGGCAAGTTGGTTTTTACCCTGTGCCTTGAGCCCGGCAATCACCTGCGCTTTGCTGACACCAGCCGGCAACTTGGCCGAGATGGCTCCGTTGAAAATGACGTTGGTTGCCTTACCCATCATCCATGGGCCAAGCACGCTCAGGGTCACCGAGGCAATAGCAAGAAGAATCACAACGATGAGGCGGCCGCGCTCTGGGCGCAAACGACCCATCAACCGCTTGGCACTTGGGCCGAAATTCAAAGACTTCTCGGTTGGCAAACCGATGCCTGCACCTGGGCGGCCTCCGCCCATACCACCCTGACGGCCACCCATGGCGCCTGCGGGCGCGGTCATTCTGGCGGCTGACTTTGGTTCAGGTTTTGAAGATTTAGATGGCCGCGTTGAAGGGGTCAAGTTAGTCATTACGCTGCCTCCTCTGCCGTTAGCTGAGAAGACACAATCTCCTGATAGTTGAGGTTGGTTTTCAATAGTTCTTCGTGAGTGCCGAGGCCAGAAACCTTGCCATCCTGGCAGACCACAATTTGGTCGGCATGCCTGATGCTGGCAACGCGCTGGCCAACGATGATTTTGGTGACGGTTGGCAACTCTTTGGTCAACGCCTGACGCAATTTCGCGTCGGTGGTGAGGTCAAGCGCCGAGAACGAGTCATCGAAGATCAATACCTCGGGTTGCTTGACGATCGCGCGGGCAATCGCCAAGCGCTGACGCTGGCCACCCGAGAAATTGGTGCCACCCTGAACCACGGGAGCGTTCAAACCCTCTGGCAACTTTTCGACGAAGTCTCTGGCCTGGGCAATCTCCAACGCTTTCCAGAGCTCTTCATCGGTGGCGCTTTCGCGACCGTAACGCAGGGTGTCTGCAACTGTGCCGCTGAATAAAAAGGCCTTCTGCGGAATCAACCCAATCTTGGACCAAAGTTCATCCATGTCAAGGTCACGCAGTGCCACACCATCGATGGAGATCTTGCCTTCGGTTGGGTCGACCAGGCGGGCCATCAGGTTGATCATGGTGGTTTTGCCCGAGCCGGTTGGGCCGATGATTGCGGTTGTGGTACCCGGCTGGATGCTGAAGCTCATGCCTGCGAGAACCGGCTTTTCGGCGCCTGGGTAGGCAAAGCTGACATCATCGAGTTCAATCTGCCCGGTGCTCAATGAAGTCGTTGCGGGGTTGAGCGATGCAACCACACTTGGCTCGGTGTTGGCCACCTCAGCCACGCGATCGGCACAAACCGCCGCGCGAGGAATCATCATGGCCATGAACATGCTCATCATCACGGCCATCAGAATCTGCATAAGGTATTGCAGGAAGGCCATCACGGTGCCAATTTCCATCTGACCGGAATCGACTCGGTAGGCGCCGAGCCAAAGCACGGCAATGCTCGAGATGTTCAGCACAATCAAAACGGTTGGGAACATGAAAGCCATCAGTCGGCCAGACCTCAGCGCGGTCTCGGTCACCTCTGCGTTGGCCTCATCGAAACGAGCGGTTTCGGTCTTTTCACGCACGAAGGCACGAACCACGCGTACACCGGTCAACTGCTCACGCAACACCTGGTTGATGCGGTCGATTCTCACCTGCATTAGGCGGAAAAGCGGGATCATCCGTGACAACAAGAAGCCGATGACCACGAGCACTACCGGCACACTGACGGCCATGATGATCGAAAGATTAAAGTCGAGCCCAAGAGCGGTGATCACGCCACCGACGGCAAGAATTGGTGCCGACAGCAACATCGTGCTGCCCATCAAAACCAACATCTGAATCTGCAGCACATCGTTGGTTGAACGGGTGATCAGTGAAGGAGTGCCAAAGAGGGCAACGTCACGCTCGGAGAATTTGCCCACCTTGGCAAACACATCGCCGCGAATTTCGCGACCAACCTGCATGGCTAAGCGAGAGCCAAAATAGGTGGCGAGGATGCTGCCGGCAACCTGGCCGACCGCGATGAGGAGCATGAGCCCACCGGTAGAGAGGATGTAGCCGGTGTCGCCCGTGGCCACACCTTTATTGATGATGTCAGCGTTGAGAGTTGGCAGCGCCAAAGAAGCCATCGACTGACCGAACTGAAAGACCATCACGGCCAGCAGCAGTACCCAGTGAGGTTTTAGATATTGAATCAAGATTCGCCAGAGGTTCACTGTTCAAGTATGCGACTCGTGCAGACAAATGGATGAGTATTTCGAAGAGCGTTGCAACAGCCTCGAGCGGTATTCTGAATCCAAGATTGGACAGGACCCATGAGATTTATCATTTTCGTCATCGATGACCAAACCGAGAAAGCCGGCGCGGATGAGATGGCCGCCATCGACGAATTCAACGATATGTTGCAGACCAAAAACCACTGGATCACCGCCGCCGGAATCAACCACGGCGCAGCGGCAACCGTGCTCGACAATCGAGGTGGCGCTGGCATCATCCAAGTTGGTTCGCTATATGACGCCGCCGAACACTATTCGGGCTTCTGGCTCATCGAGGCCGCCGAACGCGACGAAGCTCTAGAGTTGGCCGCCTCAGGTTCAAAGGCCTGCAACCGAAAGGTAGAGTTGCGGCCATACCTGGGCTGACAAGTAGAGACTGCAGGCTTGGCGCACACGCGCACTTGTGCGGACTGGAGTTGATAGTCCTGGAACGGGTATGAAACAACCCGGCTCTCGTGAGAAGAAACCGGGTTTTAGTGCGCTTGGAGGGACTCGAACCCCCAACCTTCTGATCCGTAGTTATGTTGCACTACCTTTATATGTAGCCTGAGTGGCAATGTACCCCAGTATTTTATTGGTCAAGCCGCCCTCAGCAGATATGCCCGTTTTCGTCCGTTTCCGTCCGTTGAACGGAATCTAGCCGGAATAAAAAGAGCCGAAGGAGCCGAGGTCGACTTCGACCTTGGCTCCCCCTGTTTATTCGTGGTTACTTGGAGCTAGCTTCTTCTGCGTCCTGGTGTCCAGGCTCATTTGGGTTCGCATCTGCCCCCTGATCTGGACCGTCAGACGCTTCGGTAGCTTCCACCTGATTAGCTCCTTCGGTTGATGACTCTGTTCCCTCTTTTGCATTTTCGGTAGATCCCGATGCTGCAATGTCTTCGGCGTCGTTGATTTGAAAATCTGCTTGGGAGACTACATCTGGAGCACTGACTGTGCTCGAAGGCGCTGCTGGCGCAGCAGAAGTGTTCGACGCGGCCATGGCTGCGGAAGTTCCGCCAAATATCCCCGCGGCAACAACGGCACCGATGATGGTTGAAGTCATGTTCTTGCTGGTTTTCATTTGATGCTCCTTTACTCTGGCGGTTGCTTCTTGCTTCCGCTCTAAGCCAAACTTATGAAAGAGGCGCTGAGGCCAGCCTGAGAATTGCTGAGAACCCCCTGGGAATGCTTTCAAGCGCCTCAGCTCAATTTCAGGTCAACGGAATAGGATTATTTCGTGAGCCTATTGTCTAAACTTCTTGCAGCCTGGGCTCGGCGTGGCATTAGGGCAAAATCACTCATCGCTTCAATTGCAGTTATGACAATTGGCCTCAGCATTGGCGGCTCCGCCCTGGTGATCATCCTCGAGCGGTCACTGACGAACACAGTTATGTCTAACTCGCGGCAGCGAGCTATCGATATCGCGGCTCAGGTAAGTGCCGGTGGCCTGAGAGCGGCTGAGCCAGTTCTGAACACAACCCCAAGCGACGGTGTACTCATGCAGGTAATAGGCCCTAACGGATCTGTCCTGCTTGCTTCCGCGGCGATCGACGGTGAGGTAAGTCTGGTTATTCCTAAGAATTCCATTGCCTCCCTCCAGCCAAAAACTCAGTTCGTTTCCATTGATTCCATAAAGTATGTTGCTTCTATTCAGCCAGTATTGAATAGGCTCGACGCTGCTTGGGTGATTGTTGCACAGTCCCTAGGGCCGATAGACGCAACGGTGAAAACTGTGACGCTCATAGTTCTCATAGCTTCTCCCTTTCTGATTTTTAGCGTTGGACTTGTTGCTTGGAGAGCGTCAGGCAATGCTCTAGTAAGCGTGGCAGCCATAAGATCTCAGGTTGAGTCGATTGGCCACACAAAACTCACCGATCGAGTTCCTGTCCCGATCAGCAACGATGAGATTTCTGACTTGGCAAAAACCATGAATAGCATGCTGGAGCGCCTTGAAATCTCAGTCGATGCGCAGAAACGTTTTGTTGCTGATGTGAGCCACGAACTGAGAAGTCCTTTGGCTTCAATAAAAACAACGCTAGAGGTGGCTCTTAGAAGTGAGAAAACCACAGACTGGAAGATGGCCCATAAAATTGTGGAAGAAGAAGTCTGCCGGATGTCCCTGCTCGTTGATGACCTTCTCCTACTTGCTAAAGCTGATTCAGGTCAACTCACCCCTCAACTGAAGGAAATTGACCTGGACGATCTTTTGGGTCATGAAATAGCTAACTTTAGGAGAACAACACAACTAAAACTCAACCTAGTGACACAGCCCGTGAAGACCGCAGGAGATTCCTTGAAGCTGTCTCAGGCGATACGGAATATTCTTGATAACGCGAGTAGATATGCCAATAAACAAGTTTGGGTCTCTCTAAAAGCCGAAGGCGCTAATGTGGAGATCACTATCGAGGACGACGGCCCTGGCGTTACCTTAGAAAATCGACTCAAGGCGGTTGAGCGGTTTGTTCGACTGGATCAACATAGATCTAGAGATTATGGAGGAACCGGATTAGGGCTTGCAATTTCCGCTGAAATCATGGCTTCACACAATGGTTCCTTGAGTCTTAGTGATAGCTTGCACGGAGGCCTTTGCGCAACCTTGGTCTTGCCAATAAAGTCTAAGGCTTAGCCACTTTCCCAATAATGTCACTGTCAAGACGGTAGCCGAAGCCCCTAATTGTCTGTAGAGACTGACGCCCAAATGGGACGTCAATTTTCTTTCTCAGATAGCCCACGTAAACCTCAACGACGTTTAGTGGCCCATCGAAATTTGAATCCCACACGTGCTCAATCAGTTCGGTTTTTTTCATAACCCTGTCTTTATTGCGCATGAAATACTCCAAGAGCGCAAACTCACGTGCAGTTAGAACTATCTCTTGCTCGCCACGGAAGGTTTTTTGGTTAAAAGGGTCCAGCTTCAAATCCCCCGCTTCAAGAATTGCTGAAGTGTCGTTACCGGCTCTGCGGAGTAGGGCTCGAATTCGAGCAACCAAGACAACGTAGCTGAAAGGCTTCGTTAGATAGTCATCGGCCCCCATTTCAAATGCATCGGCTTGATCGTATTCACCATCTTTTGCTGTCAACATAAGGACGGGCGTCCAAATACTAAGCCCGCGAATCCGCTCAAGAATCTTGTATCCATTGAGTTTAGGCAGCATCAGATCTAGAACTATAAGGTCATAGTTGTTCTCTAATGCTGCCCAAAGCCCCTCTTCACCATCGTGTGCAACATCGACGGCAAATCCTTCAGAAGTCAGGCCAAGTTTGATAGATGAAGCCAAGTTGACCTCATCGTCCACAACGAGAATTCTCATTTTAGGCCGCCCCCTTCTGAATAGGCCTAATCTACCTTTTCGGCCGTACCTGCGCTCTTACTTGCTAAAGTCTGCGCAATTTTGGCACCAGCGGCACTGACCAAAATCATAAAGTCGACCTTATTTTTTGAACTGCGATAAATACTGAATTGATTTTCAGGGTAGTGTCCTGCACCTGTCTGATTATCAAAGTAGACAACGCCTTGCGCACCTGAAGCGAGACTGAACCCGTGTAGTTTCTGGTAGTATGCCTCCTGGGCCCCGGTGGCCGAATCAGTCATTTCGTAATAAACCTCAAAACCGTCAAGTGGCTTGGATCCGGTGTTCTTCAAGGTGAGCATTAGGCGATCGTTAATAGCTTGTTTTGTGACCGGGTCAACTAGATCCTGAACCCCTGCGGTCACGATTGTTAAGTCAGCATTAGTCGCTGCGTTCTTGATCGGGTTGCTAGTTACAGGAAGTACGACGGTGGCATTTGTGCTTGACGAACTCGAATTGCTCGGTGCAGCCGTGGGTGCACCTGACGCACTGCAGCCCGCCAAAGTGATCGCCGACACTAGAGCGAATCCCGAGAGTACAATCAACTTTTTCAGTTTCATTTTGATGTCCTTAGTAGTGTTTTAGGTTTTGTTGTGAACAGGCTTATTACAAGAGTTCCAATTGCAAAGAGCCAAAGCGCAAGTGCGTTTATAAATACACCGGCCCAGACTGTGCCAATTGGTTGTTGGTTGTATTGATCTTTGATTCCAAGGAATGCAAAGGTATAACGTTCGAAGTGCTTTGTAACGGAGGATATTTCGAGGGCGTCTCGTGCACTGTTGTATCCAGTGAAATTTGCAAGAACAGCAGTTTCATCTGGTTTTGCGATCTGTAAAGACTTGAATAGGCCACCTGGAACTTGATTGTCTGGGTCCATAGTGTCGCCGACTTGTGGAATCACCAGCACAACCAGAAGCCACAAAACGATGGAGACAATGAGCGCTGTAGTGAGTTTTTTACTTGTTGAAGCGATCGAGACGGCAACGGCAGTCCAAACTAGAAGATAAATCCATGCTCCTAGGATCGTTAGGAGTAAACGTCCAACGTCGGTGGCAGACAGCTGTGCATGGCCGGCGATTACTGCAGTCAACATGGTCGCCAAAACCACAATGGATACGAACGCTAGCCAAACTAGGGCAAGCGCTCCAAGTTTTCCTAAAACTAGGGTGAAATTTCCAATTGGCCTCGTGAATAGCAACGACAGCGTACCTCGCTGTTTCTCTTTAGCAATTGCAGCGTAGCCCAGGATGATTGCGAAGAGTGCCCCGAGTATTTCCAGGTACTCGATTGCTGCACGCATTAGGTGCAAAGGGAACAGCTGAGGAGCAGTCGCAGGATTCGTTATTCCACTGGCAGCGAGCGCATCGGTGTAGGTCTTATACGCATCTGCCTTCACGCCAAAATCAATGGAAGCGACAACTACTGAAACAATCGCCGCAATCAAAAAGAAACCCAGTAAAGAAAGCATGAGCTTGCTTCGACGGATATCCAGAATTTCCATTCGGGCAACTGAGAAAATTTTATTCACTTAGTACTCCTCGGATGCTGGTTCGCTTGACCATTGAAATCAAGAACGATGTCAAGACAGCAAAGCCTAAAATGCTGATAATAGCTTTTGAGAAATCTCCGGAGATATCTGGGTCGTTAAGTATCTTCCCGCTGGCAACTTTGAACTGCTCTGAAACAGCGAATGGGCCAATGAAAAAGTTCAACGCACCAAATGGCCCGCCCGAAGTGGGTGGAAGGGGTACCGGATTTAGTAAGGCGACTGGTCTCGCGGCCGTTCCTATCTGTGGAATCACAAAAGTTACAAATGCCCAGAAGCTGATCGGCAACAACAGGGCACTTGTTTCGCGCTTACTGAGTAATCCAGCAAACATGCCGATTGCTGCGAAGCCTGACAGTAGGGGTAGCGCAAGCAGAAAAAAGACTGCCAGCCTTGCGTAGTCACTCGCAGGCAGTGCCGCACCGAAGATAATTGAGATTACGACCGCAGCGATAACACCCACTAGGAATAGGGAAAGTGAAAGCCAAATTGTGATCCCGATTAATTTTCCATATATATATGCGGATCGAGAAGTTGGCCTAGAAAGTATGAGGTCTATCGTCGCCGCTTTTCTGTCTCTTAGCGCAGAGGACACACCGGCAATAATTGCCATCAACGTTCCAACAAGGATTATATAAATTATTGAATTTCGTGCGTAATAAAGTGGAGACAAACTTGCGAACGGATTAGGCGCAGATGTCAATCCGGCTTCACGAGTCCTGATCCAAACATCACTCACCGTGGTTTTGGTCAAGAATCCGATCAAGCTCGAGACCGAAATCATGGACACAAATACCGTAAAAAGCATAAGTGGGAGCCGTTCTCTGGAAAGCGCCAAAAGCTCCTGACGAATAATCGCCTTCATTGGGGACATTCCTAATCAGCCGTTTCAATCGACAGGTAAATATCTTCCAGCGAATCTTGGTCTGGGAATTCGGCAAGCGTTGAGTTCATGGAATTTTGATAGGCCAACTTCCCGCCTTTCAAAATTCCAATGCTGGAGCAAGTCTTCGTTACCTCGGAAAGAAGATGAGTATTCATGAAGATAGTGACACCCAGGTCAGCATTCAGACGGATGATGACGTCGCGAAGTTGACGCACACCCTCAGGGTCAAGTCCAGAGGTTGGCTCATCGAGAAATAACACTGATGGGTTGTGCAGGATTGCTTGCGCAATACCTACTCGCTGGCGCATGCCCTTGCTAAAGGTTCCAATGCTCTTGTTGTAGTGGCTGTTGAAGTTCAGGTAATCCAAAACTTCCTTGATCCTTGCCTCTGGTTTTTTCAAGCCGGAGAGATTCGCAAAGAATCGAAGGTTCTCCATGGTGGTCATATTGTTGTAAAGTTGGACGTTCTCCGGAAGGTAACCAATTAGCTTGCGGATATCTTTCGCACTCTTTGAGCTGTCTACGCCTTCAATCTCAACCGTTCCTGACGTTGGTACAAGAAGTGTAGTGAGCAGATTGACCGTAGTTGTCTTGCCAGCACCATTGTGGCCCAGCAGGCCAAAAATTTCACCCTGGCGAACACTTAGGTTTAAGTTTTCGAGGGCAACGACGTCTTTATATGACTTCGTGAGATCCTTTGTGACGATTGCAAATTCATTCATGGTGTCACAATACGGGCGTGTACCTGAGAGGACGCTGAGACGGCAAATTGATTTCTCAGTGAAAACGTAGAGCGACTTCATCGGGCTAACGTATGAACATCACTGGCAACGTGCTTCCCTTGAAAGCCCAGGCATTTACCTAATCTTTTGGGTCTACCTGGTGCTTGCAACGACCGTTGGCGAAAGATTAGGGGTTTCATGAAAGACTCACGAAATTCCAAGCATGTAGTCCAACAGATGTTGGCCAAAAACTCGAGTCGACTATCCCGATGTTTATTTGCTAACTGGCGATTATTGCTTAGGTCTTAAACCCGAGAATGACAACGAGAGAGCTGATCAAAACTAACTAGAGAGAACATTAGGAGTAAAAAACTCGGCTCTCGTGAGAAGAAAGCGGGAATTCCTGCGCACGATTACCGGCAATTGTTGGGGCGCCAGTTCAAACACTCCCCTATTTATATATAAAGCCACAGGAGCCACCTAGAGGCACTTAGGCGCTTCCGATGAGAAAGAGTCCATCTTGTGCCTAAAGGGCTTCTAGATATATCCTGAGGCCGTCCAGATATGGCCGCGCTTTTTAACCTGGTTTTGGACAAATTGGACAAGCAGGTGGAGTACGCCAATTAATCTGTATATCGGTTTTCGCCCACTAAAAACTTTTGCAAGTTCCCGAGTGTTACTTGATCACTCTTTCTCAGGCAGGCTCCAGGTTACTTGCACCGACTCCGGAGATGTACCTATTTTGCAATTGAATTTGTGCTGACAACTGCCGCTCACCCTGTGCCTGAGTCCACCTGAAAATCATTGTTGCCTTTTGCATAAACAAGGAGGGTTTTCGAGCACAGAGTGAGCGGGAGTATTTGTCTTCAAAGCGACTGTCATGCGCTAGAGGGTGATACTGCCCCAGTCACGGTCAACCGTCATGTCTCCTTTATTGATTATTGAGTCCAATGCTTTCTGACCCTGGTTTGTGGCAGTTGAAACGATGAACATCATCTTCGTATTGAAACCGACGAGGTGCTTGATCCCGCTAAACAGGTAATTGGCAACTATGTGTGCTGCTGGGGTGCCGGGCATCGTGCGCTTCCAGTAATTCGGTTGAGAAGAATTCGCCTTATACCCACGAGCGTTGAGTTCATCAACCGAGGCTAAATCGCGATAACCATTTCCAGCAAAGAGGATTATGTCTACCTCGCCTGGGCTATAGCGTGTCTGCGTAATTCGAGCTTCAAGGATAAGTTCGTAGCCAGCTTCGGACTTTAGTAAAAATCGTGTACTGAAGCTTAAGCCTGTTGCAATTAGTTCGGTAAACATTTCCAGAAATCGCATTTCTTCTGGCGTCTCGAATTTATCTATTGGCAGCCATGCTTTCGGTACTTTTTTTTCGGTCATTTTATTCTTCTTTCTTGTTTGTTTTTTCTTTGATAATCGAGTCCAAGGCGGGCTCGATTAGATCTCTGTCGCGGCCAGAAATTTGTCCTGTTAAGGCACCTAGGGCCTTAAGATTTACTTCGTCTGTGCGCGGACGGGTGAGGTCATATCCACACTTGGCAGCGTGATTCTTGAGGTTCTTCGCAACGCGTTCGACTGCATACTGGTACTTCGATTCGTCAGAGGCACCGAGCTTGACACCCAGGATTGTTCCCGCCTTCCCTGCCTCAGTGCGGGCAGCGATGCCGAGAGTTTTTTTGATTCCGGCATCAATCGAATTCGAGTGCTCAATTAAGTGGCCCGCTAGGTGCCAGTCATCGAGTACCAGATAATCGCGACCTTCCAAGGCAGCTAGTACGCATGCTGTCTTTGCTCGCGTCAGGAGCGTGTGTGAGCGGCCGTGTTCACGCAAGCCTTCGTTGGCAAGAAAGTCCTCTTCTGCGTGCGCGGCTTCCATTTCTGGCAGGGCACGGAACTGCGGAGGCATGCTGTCACCGCGGCGTCCATAGTGTGGCATCGTGTAAGGCGATGGCATTGGAACTGAAGATACGGCTTCATAGTCTGCACGTGCGTTCGGATTGCTGGCGTCTAAGTTGAGAAGGCGACTTGGCATGCCAGATGCCATTGAGGCATCGCTTCGGAATGGATCATTCTCTGGTTGGGCATTGAATACTGTGATGGCGCGGTACTGTCCCGCAGGCACTTCTTTGCCTTTACCTCCGGCCAAAGTTCGACCAAGGTGGTCGCCTGAGTACATGCTGAGGTAAGTGGCTTCCAACGTGCTGGAGTTCTGCTGAGCCTTCCCCTTGTGGAAGGAAATCTCATCGTTGTAAAAGATGCGGCAGTGATTAGGGTTTACCCACTCTTCCGTCCAAACATCCTTGCCTTCTTCGTTAATTTGTTTTACACGCACGTAAAAGGAGTCGGGAATAGCTTCACCTGAACCTGCCTGCACAGGCGAAGGGCAACTCAAACCGAGGTCTTGGAAAACGAAGTTATCTTGGGCAACTTTTCTAGCCGCTGATTTTCCACCGCCCGTCGCAGCGCTCATTAGGAAGAGCATGTTCAAGGAAGCTTTTCCTACTTCAGTCACGTAAGTCGTCTCATAGCTGATTCGGGTTAGCATCCAAACCATGAGCCAGCCCAGGATTGCGTGGGGAGACTTTCGAGTTTTACTGGCAATTAGCTTGATTCGCATCAGAAGTGGACGGGCATTCCAAAATGCTTCTTCTGTGAAGATCTTGTCGGGTGTTAGTTCTTTCACGCGTTGAATTCCTTTCCTGCTACGTACTTGATTGCGTTTGTTAGTTCTGTCATTGGGTCACTTTCGTTTGTGTGCTTTAGATAGGTTTCGACGATGAGATCGAATACTCGGCGAGCGCCGAGTTCTGCGCGTTTGAACTGGAGGTGGTTGAGCTTGCCCAGAAGTGAAAGCAGTTCGTCGTGTCCGACGTGAGCTGTCGGGCGTTCGTCAACTTGAATCCAAAACAACTGCATCTCGAATGACAGGTCAGAGTCGTCCAACGCGTCAACCCAGTCCTCAGCTGACCCTGCATACGGCTGGTGATTTGAGGTACCAGCTAGGTGTGCCACATTTTTCATTCGCTTCTTGGCGTTGTTTCGCGAAGTGAGTAATGGTTCGTACCACTCGGCAGGCAAGTCAGATAAATCATCTGGTCTTGGTGGGCCACATTCGTTACCGGAGGGGTCGTACCACTTGTAGAGTCCACCTGTGTCAGGGTGAGTAGACGGCCAAACGCACGCGTATCGGTGGTGGTTCTGAATCAGCTCCACGTCCTGGTAAGGCTGTGTCTCAAATTCGATGCCAGCTTCAACTTTGTAAAAGAGAATTCGAGAGTGTTGCAGGGGGCCCCTCGAAGTCGAAGAGTAGGTAGGTGGCAGATCACCGATTCGAAGAATGTCCTCTAGAAGGTAGTCATAACCTCTCTTAAGTTCCCAGGTGCCGTCTTTACGCTTCTTCCAGTAGTGGTCAACATCGATACCGATTATGCCTATTGGCATTTTTAGCAGGCAGTTACGTTCAGGAAAGTTTTCTTCCCAGGAGTCCATTTGCTCTGAGGTTGCGGTGTTACCGCGGCCGAAGACTTTGGAAATTACTTCTGCTGGTTTCTTTGAATCAGGCGCAGGCTTTGAGGGGACTACTACGTCCCAACCCAGCGAGCGATAGTGGCGCGAGGCTTCTTTGTAATCAGTCATTTGCATCTTCCGTGTCTTTTGGCCGTTTGGCCGTTTGGCCTAACGTTGCGTTCGTTCGTGTGCTGGCGCCGAAAAAGGTAAAAAGAAAGAATATTTTTCTTACTCTTTAGGGTGCGTTTGCGCGTCCCTGGCCAGCGTCCAAAGTGGCCAAATGGCCAAAACTCGTTGCTGGTGACTTTTTTCCGGTGAAAAATTGAGCCCGTCCACAAGCCAGAGCTGTCGAACGGGGAGCACGCGGGCAGCTGTATAGGGAATGCCGCGGTTAAACTGTCCATGTCGGACCTTTCTTTTCATAGGGTTTGGTTTCTGGCATTGGACGCTCGGGGTGCAACCCGGGCGTTCTTTTTACCTCAAGTGGGACTTCTCCCATGCCTCGACCTCCTCAATAGGGAATCGAAGTGCCTGCCCTACAGGTAGGACCTTGAGGCCTATTCGTTTGTAATTGCTGCGAATCCAGTCATCGCTCTTCTGCCAACGCTGGGCGAGCTGATCAACCGTCAAGCGCAACGGAATTTGTTCATTCATGTAAACCTCCTTTTGGTATCCAGTAATTGATTTCAAGTACATGCTAACACATTAATACCCAATGGTGTAGTATAGGAACATGATATTCAATTTTGAGGTACAAGCAGGCAACTATCGATTTGATGCCGTAGGCCATGAAGATGGCATTGTGGCCAGTGTTGAGCTGAAAAAACACCTTGGCCAGATCAATGCTGACTGGTGGATATCTGGACTAAATAAAGAAGGCGCGCTCGCCCTCCTTGCGCGTGTCGAAGTGGGCCACGGCGAAGCCTCGACAGAGAAAGAGGCGCTCGCGGTACTCCCTGATCGCTTCAAAGATCTAATCGAACCGATGATTGAAACCTACAAACAATTTGGCGGAATAACGCTGGCGCTGAATGGGCCTAGCGTTGCCACCAAGCAAGCGCTGTGCGAGTTGCACCTGAACATGCACTCGCTAGAAGGAACTATCGGAGAACAACATGGCATCCGAATTAACGTGGCAAGGCAATACCAACTAATCAAATCTTTCGGATTGAAGGCTGCTCGACCAATGATTGCCAAACGAGAAGGCCTTCCAGTTTCAACTATTTCTAGGCGTCTTTACCTAGCGCGTGAGGATGGCATCCTGCAAAAAATGTCTGATGCCGACGATATAAATAATTAGCAAACCAGCAAAGGACTAACGTGCCGAGAAAAGTAAATAGGCTGCCTGGCATCAAGCTGTTGCCCTCTGGCAATTGGCAAGCGCGCGTATTCCACGTCACTGGCGAAGAGTCAAAGAATTTTCAACGCCAAGACGACGCTCGTGCCTGGCAGACTCGCCTAAGGCTCGATCTAGAAAGATGCCCTGCCGGCATAACTCGAAACAAGAGACTGTGGGCCGCTTCATTGCTTGCGCCAACCGGAGTAATCACAAAGTCTTTTGATGATCTAGATGACGCGATTGAATGGTTCAAAGATGGCAGTGACCAAATTCGCAAGGGCACCTGGATTGATCCTGATCGAATTGGCGAAACCCTTGAGGATTATTCTTCGATGTGGATCAAAAATAAGGTGGAAATTTCTGGAAAGACAACGGCGACGTACGTCTCCCAATTGAGTGTCCACATTCTTCCTACACTTGGGGCATCATCCCTGACCAGTATTTCAAATGCTGAAGTCCGTGCATGGTTAGCGGACCTAATTGATACTGGAGTCGGGAGCACGACTTTGCGCCAATCCCTGCGATTGCTGCGTGCAATTCTTGAAGACGCTCTTGAGGAAGGCCTGTGCACTCACAACGCAACTAGAGGTGTGAGTATCGCCAAACAAGTTAAGAAAAAAGCAAAGGCGTTGACTCCCGAGCAGGTGAATGCTCTAGCTAAAGAGTGCGGGAAGTACGGGAACCTAATTGAGCTGCTGGCAGCTACTGGCCTCCGCATAAACGAGGCATTGGCACTGCAGGTTGGTGACGTTGACTTTGAGAGAGCAAAGTTGCATGTCTCGCGAACCTGGACCATGACAGCAAGCGGCAAGAAAATCCTCGGTGCCACCAAGAGCCGCGAGGATCGTTCAATCTCGCTATCGGAACAGATGCTTGTGCTGCTTAAACCTTTGACTGTCTCAAAAGCTAAATCTGATTTTATTTTCACAGGCGCTGGCGGCGATGCGCTGGATTATGGATATTTCCGCAGAGCCTACTTCACTCGCGCGGTCAAGAGCCTTGAGCTTGATGACGTGACCATCCACTGGCTCCGCCACACTTGCGCGTCGATGTTGATACGCATAGGTGCACCAATCACAACAATCAGTGAAATCCTTGGCCACAGCTCAATCAAAATTACTCTTGAGACTTATAGCCACTGGTACGAAGGCGATAGTGCGGCTTGGCTCCAAAAACTAGGTACGGCCTTGACTAATGCCTAGGAGAGGTTTAAAAACAGATCCTAACCTCTGGCTAAAAAATTGAGATGACGCTCTAGCTCCAAGTACCGAGCTTTGTAGTTGTAATGGCTAACATCAATCGGACGAAACATGACATTTGGTGAAGAGAAATCGATAACGGTACCGCCGACAGTCGGAAGGATATTTCGAAGTTCCTGATACCAATGCCTAGACGCAACCATCTTCGAGACAGATTCTTCCTCACCAACTTTGGGTAATGAGTTTACGCAATAACGAAAAGCCCCCACAGCAAGGTCAGCGACTGTAGCCAGGTGGCTACCATTTGCGTCGAAAGCCAAAACGCTTGCGATTTGAGGGCCTAAGGTGATGTTCTTTCCTTCAACCATCAAGCCGTCTCGATGGATCTCCCGAATGTTCTTGAAGATCAAATTATCCTGATCCAACATGGCCAATCCCCAAGATTGCTTCTTTTCCAAGAACGTCGAGTACCGATTTAGTATCGAGTTCATCCCCATCCTCTGGACCTCTTCGGCCGTCTTGGTCCGAGCAACATTGTGGAGCACTGCATACACAATCATTTTTGCGCCGAGCGCCGTCGCCAAACGCAGCACATCTGACCTGAGGTCGTG
Organism: Microbacteriaceae bacterium; assembly: GCA_947453465.1. Taxonomy (GTDB): domain Bacteria; phylum Actinomycetota; class Actinomycetes; order Actinomycetales; family Microbacteriaceae; genus Rhodoluna. The sequence goes on from CANGGL010000001.1 coordinate 79,937, forward strand.
GAATTGTTGCCTTTCCCAACCTTCTGGCATAGTGCTCAGTGAGAATTTAAGGGGATGTCCTGACGGCAACTGATGTTCCACTCGAAGGCTAGCCACGCCCTGACTCAGGTCGCCAAGCTTTGAAGTCTCTAGTACAAGACCGCCGTATATGAAAAATTCACCATCGGTGGCAGTTCGATTGGACTCGTCCCCAAGTAATGTGTACACAACCAGCCCCGCGTTCAGATGTTTGTAACCAGTTTAGGTAGCTGTCAAAACTAAACGGAATCTAAACGGAATCCTGAGAATGAAAAAATGACGCGGTCGTGAGAACCGCGCCATTTCAGTGCGCTTGGAGGGACTCGAACCCCCAACCTTCTGATCCGTAGTCAGATGCTCTATCCATTGAGCTACAAACGCGAGGAGGAAAAGATGAAAGCTAGCTTTCGATCTGTTCCGACGAGCGATTTGTTGAGGCCGAAGGCCGATCACAAACGCACATCTCTTGTTTTAGTTGGTGCAACTTTCGTTGCGAGGTAAAACTTGTGTTGCTTTGTTGCTTCGTTGCCTAGGCAACTTTAGAAGTTTACTTGGTCTTGCCGACCTTGTAAACCCCAGGCTTGCTAAAGGCCTGGATGGATCATCCGTGGCGGAGTCGGAGGGATTTGAACCCTCGAGGGAGATTTAACCTCCCTACCCACTTAGCAGGCGGGCGCACTCGACCGGGCTATGCGACGACTCCTCGGACTGATTTAGTTTAGCCGAAAGCCAAGACGTAAGTAAACCGCGGGACTTACGAGCAAGACATTATTCTTGACTCTTTCATAAACCGTACGTTATCTTACATCTTATGAAAGTATTGCCACCAAGCCTCACACCATTTCTAAGGTCTGACGTCCAGGGGCTTCTGTTGGCTGAGCTCCTAATAAGCCCAGAGCGTGAGTTCACAATCACGCAACTAGCGAGGCTAGTGGGCACAAGCCTTCCGACCGCGGTTCGCGAGATCGACCGTTTAGTCGTCGCTAACTTTGTGCTGGACAGGCCAATCGGTCGCAACAGAAACATTATGGCGAACAGGAGCCATGCCCTATTTCAGCCGATGCAAGAAATTATTGTGTACGCCTATGGGCCCAAAGCGGTTCTAGAAAAATTGCTTCAGGGGATTTCCGGCGTGGAAAAGGCTTTCGTTTATGGCTCCTGGGCGGCCCGCCTCACGGGCGTGCCAGGCCTTGACCCTCAGGACATCGATGCTCTGATAGTTGGCACACCGGACCGAATGGAGGTTCTCAAGGCTGCGCAGATAGCTTCAGAGAAGCTAGGCCGCGAGGTCAATATCCAAATTCAGTCATCGGCAATGTGGGCCGCAGGGACTGACCCTTTCATTAAGACTGTTCAATCGAAACCCCTGGTCGAATTGTCGGTGGTCGCTGCTAAAAGGGGTGAATGACACCTCCCCCGGACGGCAAAAAATCAGTTGGCTTTCTGATCAAGAAAGGCGATCTAGAAATGGTGGAAGCGAACCTGGAAGGAGCGCTTCGCCTTTTCGATCAAAGTAGCGCGCACCTACGCTCTGCGTCCCAGATCCTGGACGGAGACCCTGGCGGTAGTTTTCAGCTTTCCTATGATGCCGCAAGCACATCGGATGCACTAGAGGGCCTTGCAGCGGCAACGCTGATTGTCAGACATGCCGAGAAAATCGCGAAGCAAGTCAAACCGATTGAACTGACTTAGCCAGAGCAGGTAGTGGTGGCCGCGTTGGTTCCGCGGGCCCATTCCGGCAGCGCGCTGGCGGTTGGAGACGGGGTGGCTGAAGGGCTAGCCGACTTGCCTGGCAGTGGTGACTTTGACGGAGTCGGGGTTGGACTGGCTGTTGCGGTGCTGCCCTGAGCAATAGCACCCGAGCCGGTGTTGGCCTTCTCAATGATGATTGGCTCGTCAGCGACAAGCTTCTGGAAAATCAGGTTGGCCTGGTCATAGTTAGGCATGACACGGCCAGAGTATGGGGCCGGCAAACCGCCGTGTGATGGCACCTGCAAGAAGGTCATCTTCTCGAGGTCTACAGACTTCAATGCCTGCGCGATGCCGATCATGGTGTTTACGTCGGTGAGCGAGGTTGAAAGCTGCATGTTGCGAGCCGCTGCGTTAGCCAGTGAATAGAGCTGAATCGGGTTGCTGAGCACGCCTTCGCTCTTGATCTTGCGAAGCAGAGAGGTCAAGAACACTTGCTGGTTTGAGATGCGGCTGAGGTCTGAGCCATCGCCAACTCCGTGGCGGGTTCGCAAGAACTGAAGAGCCTGCATGCCCTTGAGGTTGTGGTTACCGGCAGCCAGGTTCAAGAACGTGTACTGATCGTGAATTGGGCGGGCAACACAAACATCAACACCACCGATGGCGTTTGACATCTCGATAACACCGCCGAAGTTGATGGTGGCAAGGTATGGAATCTTCACGCCAGTGAGCTGCTCGATGGTCAACAGGGTGCAACCAGGGCCACCGTTGGCGATGGTTGCGTTGATCTGGCCGAGGCTCTGTGGCAGGTAACCCGAACCACCCGAGGTGCTCGGGCAAGCAGGCCACGGCACCATGAGGTCGCGAGGGAAGCTGAGCGCAACCGCATTCTTACGGTCTTCAGAAATGTGAATCAAAATTTCGACGTCGGCCAAAACAGAAGTCTCGCTGCCGAAGATGTGTGAGTTGGTGCCGGCTCGGCTGTCAGAGCCGATCAGCAGCATGTTGATCGGGCCCTTGAGGTCGGCAGGGGTGACCTTTGGCCCCTTTAGCTCGATGCCATTGGCGCGAATTGAGTTTGAAATATCCCAGATTGAAATACCGGCAACTGCGATGGTTGCGCCGAGCACAGCGGCCAAACCCTTAACCAAAAGCCCACCGATGGCGCTGCCCTTGGACTGCACGCGGATGCGGCCGTGACGGGCGAAACCCTTAGGGGCTTTGTTGAGGTCGGCCGAATTCTTGCGCGCAAATGGATTTTTCATGAACACCTAGTTTAACCTCGGCGGGTTCGCGAGGCTAGCCCTCTCAGGCAACTCGGAGAAAGAGAAAACCCCAGCCGATTAGGGCTGGGGTTTCAACTGGAGGAAGCGGTGGGATTTGAACCCACGGTAGCTATTAACTACGA
>CANGGL010000002.1 GCA_947453465.1 Microbacteriaceae bacterium
AGGTTTTGGCCCACACCGAGGCTTGGCTCTCGCAAGGAGAATGGCCTTGCTCAACTATCGCTCGCACGGAGAACTCAACGACCGATTTGAAAGAACCTGGCAGTCACAGGTCAGCCCTCTTGGTCAGGGAGGAAGATTCGCGGTCGAGAGCTACCTGGACTTCCACGGAAATAAATTCACCCGTCGATTCGATGCCAACAGTTACATCACTCTTGTCGAGGCTATGAACTCACACGATGTTGGTCGCGGCAGAGGTTCGGTCGAAACCGCATTGGCTTCGGTCAAGGCAACCTGCCTTGTGGCCGGCATCGACAGCGACCGCTGCTTTCCGATTGGCGACCAACAGCGAATCGCAGATCACATCGGCGGAAAACTTATCGGTGGCGGTCTTCAGACCATCGAGTCTTCATACGGTCACGATGGCTTCCTGATTGAGCGTGACTTGGTCGGCGCTCTGCTGACTCAGCTAATCGAGGACTAAGCCGCTTCTTGCTTTCGCTGGTTTTGACAAACCACCGAGGCGAATGTTCGCCCACACCAAAAGGCCGATCAGGGCTAGGTTTCGAAGTGTGAGTAGCCCGATTGAAAGCTGACCTAAGCCCATTAGGTCTGGATAGAACACCGGATAAACCAAGTTTGTTAAGAGGGCAATTGCCAAGCCGGCCGCGAGCGGCAGGCGCCATCGCGGCAGGTTCAACAAGATGCCAGCCATGAGCGGAACCGCTAGCCAAAGTTCAAATTGCGGTGAGCCAACCTTGTTGAAAACAATCAGGTCGAGGGTTGCTGTGACAGCCATGATGGCAAACAAATGTTTTGAATTCGCGCCAGCGCGATAGGCCTTGAAACCGAGCCAAGCCGTGATGGCGATGGCGATCAGCATCGCCAAACTCATCAGCCTCGCCACCTCGGCGACCATAGGCCCGGCAATCTGATTCGTCATCAATTGGTTGTCAAAGTAGATACCGGCTTCCGGTACCCCGGTTAGGGCCGCCCACAGCCAAAATGTCGCAATTGGCGCCTCGACCTGGATGCCGCGATCACCTTGCATCGTGATAAACGAGGCGATTTTCGAATCGCCTCCCAAAGCGATGGCCAGCGCAATCAAGGCACCTGAGGTTAGAACCGCCCAGAGAACCATTCGTAACTTGGCCTTGGCAGACATGAACAAAGACAGCGCGGCCGATACCGGCCAGATTTTGATCCACGCACCGAGCGTGAAGAAGATCATCGCCAAACGAGGTCGATCTCGATAAACCTGCACCAAACCGAGCAAAGCCAAGAATGTTGCCGCGGAATCAATCCGGCCAATCGCTACCGGCCCAAGGACAGCGAGAAAAGCGAGGTAAAAATATGCCGCCTGAAAAGCTCGCCGGCCTTCCATTCCCCAATCGACGATTGCGCTCAGCCCGATGGCGTTGAGTAACCCTACAAGAATCAACCAGCCGGTCATCAAGCCAGCCGAACCGCCAAATAAGTTAGCCAGAATAATCGGCCCGAGAGCGACAAATGGATAAACCCACGGTTCGTTTAAACCAAGAATCGACTGACTTTGATTCATTTGATCCAGCCAGAACGAGTACAAGAGAACATCATTAAACGGCGCCGATTGAGGATTCAGGCCGGCTTCGAAGATCAACCAGAGATGAACCAGCAAGGTTGCCAGCCAAAGTATTAGGACTTTGAAAATTGGTCGCATGCTAGGCGAGACGCTCCCCTACAACCGAGCGAATTGCCTCGGCTACATCGAGAGCAACGACCGGCCCCTCGAGCGCAGCCCGGTCAGCCGCCTGAGAGTGAAGAATTGCAGCGGCTAGCGCGATGTCTGCGAGGCTCAGGTCGCCAAACTTCAGGTAACTTTCGTTGGCAGCGACCAAGGCTCCAATAAGCCCGGCCAAAACATCGCCGGTGCCGGCGGTGGCAAGTGCCGGGTTTCCCGCTGGAGTTTGCCAACTTTCACCGTGTGGGTCAGACACCGTTGAAACCGAGCCTTTCAGGAGCACAACTTGCCCGGTGGCTTTTGCGGCAGCTACTGCGGCATGCACCGGATCTGCTTCGACTTCGATTCGCGAAAGCACTTGCCCGAAACCACGAAGAAGTGTCGAAAGTTCACCTGCGTGTGGGGTCAGAATGCACTGGGCCGCGACCAAGTCATACCTGGCAATTTCTAAGGCCCCAGCATCAATAACCGCATAACCCGGTTTGCTTAGCACTTCAAGAATGCGCTCGGCTTGCCCACCAGAGTCAGCGCCCAGAACTCCAGAACCAAGCACCCAGCATTGCGCCCTGCCATCTTGTAAGACAACTTCGGGCCTAACCTCGAGCAGCAGGTTGCCCACCGTCTCTGGGCCTATATATCTGACCATCCCAACGCCGGCGCGCATTGCCGCGGTGACGCCCAGAATCGCAGCACCTGGATACTCAGCGGAGCCAGTCACAAAGCCCACCACGCCTCTCGAGTACTTATCGTCGAGTGCGGTTGGGCTGCGCAATACTCGCTCGAGAAGGTCCATGTGCCAAGGCTACCGAATAGAGTTCTAGTCATGACCAAGCTATTCGAACCAATTTCCATCCGTGAACTCAACGTTAGAAACCGCATTTGGGTGGCGCCAATGTGCCAGTATTCGGCCGAGGAGCGCGACGGTGTGCCAACCGAATGGCACTTGGTTCACTATGGCTCTCGGGCCACCGGTGGTGCCGGTTTGGTAATGGTCGAGGCAACCGGAGTCTCACCAGAGGCAAGAATCTCTCCTTGGGATGTTGGAATCTGGAATGACGAGCAGGCGGACGGCTGGGCTTACATCATCGATTTCATGCACGGCCAGGGTGCCGCGGTCGGCATTCAGTTGGCTCACGCCGGGCGCAAGGCCTCGGTTTACCGCGAATGGTCGGGCCATGGTTCGGTCCCGATCAGTGATGGCGGTTGGGAAAGCGTCTCGGCTACCGATGAGCCTTTTACCGGTTACTCGGCACCGCGCAGGTTAGAAACAGCCGAGGTTTCCGATGTGGTTAAAGACTTTGTGAATGCAGCCCGCCGCTCGCAGGATGCCGGCTTCGATCTAATTGAAATCCACGCAGCTCACGGCTATCTAGTTCACCAGTTCTTGTCACCACTCACCAATAATCGCAACGACATCTATGGCGGAAGTCTTGAAAACCGTGCCCGCATGCTGATCGAGATCATCGAGGGCATTCGCGCCGAAGTCGGCGAAGGTATGCCGATTACGGTTCGCTTCTCAGCAACCGATTACGTTGACGGCGGGTGGGATGAAGCGCAAACCGCCGAGGTAGCTGCCTGGTGCGCCGCTGCCGGAGCTGACCTATTCGATATTTCTACCGGAGGGTTAGTCACGGGTGTAACCATTCCGACTGGGCCTGGCTACCAAGTGCCAATTGCGGAGTATGTTGCCGAACGAATCGACGAGCCTGTTGCCGTGGTGGGACAAATCACCACCGGAGCTCAGGCCGAAGAAATTCTGCAACGCGGAAACGTTGATGTCATCATGATTGGCCGAGCCGAATTGCGTGACCCGATGTGGCCGCTGCGCGCCGCACACGAGCTTGGCGTGGAAGTTAAGTACTGGCCAAACCAGTACTCACGCGGAAAGTTTTAGTCTCGGCGGGTTGCGTCTTGGACTTCGCCGACTAGCTCTTCAAGAATGTCCTCAAGGAACAAAACACCACGAAGCTTGCCGCCTCGGTCAATAACCTTCGCCATGTGCGAGTTCACGCGGCGCATGCTGGCGAGTGCATCTTCGAGCTCCATGTTTGGAGACAGCGCAATCATGTTTCGAACTCGCTTAGACGGGAACGGGTCATCGATTTCATCAAGATCCAGATCGATTACGTCCTTGAGGTGCAGGTAACCGGCAATCTCGCCTTCTTGACCGGTTAGCGGGTAACGGGAGAATCCGTATTTTGCAACGGCCTGCTCGATTTCTCGTGGCGTTACGGACTCATCGAACGAAACGACTTTCTCGATGGCCAGGGCAACATCCTTGACCTTCTTTTCGGTGAATTCGAAGGTATTGCTGAGTGTGCCCGAGGTGTCACTCAACACGCCCTCGCGAGTCGAGTGTTCGACTATATCTTCAACCTGGTCAAGGGTGAACGAACTGTTTGCCTCATCCTTCGGGGTGACTCCAAACAGTCGCAAAATTCCATTGGCCGTTGCATTCAAGGCGATTACGATCGGCCGAACAATCTGTGCCAGACCATACAAAACCGGAACCAAAATCAATGCCGCGCGCTCGGGGATAGAGAAGGAGATGTTCTTCGGAACGATCTCGCCGATCACTACGTGAAGGAAGGAAACCAAGACGAGGGTAATCGCGAAGGCCACGCCGGCAACGGCTGACTCAGACATGCCGGTAGACAGCAAAATTGGTTCAAGCAATGCGTGCACGCTCGGTTCCGCGATGATCAAGATGAGCAGCGAGCAGATGGTCACTCCAAGCTGAGTGGTAGCCAGCATCAACGAAACTTTTTCCATCGCTTTGATGGTCAACTTTGCCGGTCGGCTACCCGCTTCGGCTCGCGGTTCGATCTGTGCTCGGCGAGCTGTGATCACAGCGAATTCTGCGGCAACGAAAAAACCGTTTCCGAGAAGCAAAATGAAGAACCAACCGATTCCGGCCCAAGGGTTAGACATTCTTGTTCACCTCGGTTTCAATCTGCACGGTCGGGCTAAATCTGACGCGATCGACTCGACGTCCATCCATGCGCTCAACCCTCAAAATGCCATCTTCGATTTCAACGGTGTCGCCAACGGCTGGAATCCGGCCAAGAGCACTCATTAGAAAGCCAGCAACGGTCTCATAGGCGCCATCAGCAGGCACCTTGATTGCCATCTCAAGCAATTCGTCGGGGCGCGTCATACCGGGGAACAGCACGGATGAGTTGGCACCTCTGGTCACACCAGCCTTGGCGCGGTCATGTTCATCGGCGAGCTCGCCAACCAACTCTTCAACCAAATCTTCGAGGGTAGTTAGGCCCGCGACGCCGCCATATTCGTCGACAACTATTGCAAGCTGAAGGCCCTTGGCGCGAAGCTCAACCATCAGGGTCTCAAGGCGCATTGTTTCCGGCACTCGAAGCGCCTCGACCATGATCGCGGTGACTGGCACCTCGGAGCGCTTTGCCCTTGGAATCGCTGCCGCCTGCTTTACGTGGGCAACACCGACTACGTCATCCGATGAATCTTCAATGATTGGAAAGCGTGAGTGCCCCGTCTTGATCGAAAGAGCGATTACGGCATCGACCGAGTCCTCGAAGTGCAGGCTAGCCATTCGCGTACGAGGGGTCATCACATCTGCCGCCACCAGCTGGCTCAAAGCCAAAGTCTTGGTCAGCAGAGTTGCTGTCTGTGCGTCCAGCGCACCCATGAAAGCCGATCGACGCACAAGCGAACTCAACTCTTCAGCGGTTCGCGTCGAACTTAGTTCTTCTTTCGGTTCAATACCGAGCGAGCGAACAATGGCGTTGCCCGAGGTGTTGAGGATGAAGATCATCCATGAAAAAGCCCAGGTGAAAGCCAGTTGGAAGCCGACCACAAAACGGTTCACCGCCAACGGGATGGTTAGCGCCAACTTCTTAGGCACCAACTCACCAATCAACGTGGAAATCAATGTGGTGATGAACATTGTCAAAACGAGGGCAGTAATGGCCTCGGTTTCAACCGAAACGTGACCCCAGAGATTTAGGGCCTTAAGGGCTGGAGGGAATGAGTTGAAAAGCAAGTTTGAAAGGGCTGGTTCAACCAAGAAGCCAGTCAACATCGTGGTTAGGGTGATGCCCAGCTGGGCACCTGAAAGGTGAGTGGCGGTTCTCTTGAGGGCACGGATACTGCTGCTGAGCCCTTTTTCACCGCGTTCGGCACGGGCCTCGAGGTCGCTGCGCTCGAGATTGAGCATCGAGAACTCGCTGGCCACGAAGATGCCGGTGCCAGCAGTCAGAAGCAGGCCAAAACCTAGCATGAGCCAGTCATTCATCGGGCCCCACCGCCCGAAGCCATATGGTCTGAGTTTTCCATCTTGTTCTAAGCATAACCAGCGAGAAGGTAGGCTTAACTAGCAAATCGAACAGCAATCATAAAGAGGTGGTTTCTCTGTCTATCAACGGCGAGAATTCGAACGGCGACAACGATTTTGGTGCCAACGACTGGCTAGTGGATGAAATGTATGAACAGTACAAATCGAATCCTGATTCAGTCGACAAAGAGTGGTGGCCAATCCTCGAGAAATACCACCAGACCAAGGGTTCAACCCCGGCCCCGGCTGCCGTTCAGGCACCCGCCGCGACCACACCGCAGGCACCCGCCGCTACTCCTGTAGCCGCTCCTGCCCCAGCAACCGTCGCCGCCCCACTCGTCGCCAAGACCACTCGCATCGAGCCAAAGGCCCAACCGATTCCGGCCGAAGCCCCAGTCACCCAGTCAATTAGCACCATCGCCACCGAAGATGCCGATGAAGCCCAGGATGAAGTAACCGTCCTGAAGGGCATGTCTAAGGCACTTGCTTCAAACATGGATGCCTCGATTCAGGTTCCGACCGCAACATCGGTTCGCACCATTCCAGCCAAGCTTTTGATTGACAACCGCATCGTCATCAACAGCCACCTATCACGCACCCGTGGCGGCAAGGTTTCTTTCACCCACATCATCGGCTTCGCGATCATTCGCGCTCTCAAAGAGTTCCCTAGCCAGAACGTTTACTATGCCGAGATTGATGGCAAGCCATCTTCAGTTTCGCCAGCCAACGTCAACTTCGGTCTAGCCATCGACATCCCGAAGCCAGACGGCACCCGCGCCCTGCTGGTTCCAAACATCAAGCGCGCTCAGCGCCTGAACTTCGCCGAATACTTGACCGCTTACGAAGAGTTGGTCAAAAAGGCTCGTGACAACAAGTTGACCGCTGGCGATTTCGCTGGCTCGACCGTGTCACTAACCAACCCGGGCGGCATCGGCACGGTTCACTCTGTGCCTCGTTTGATGCAGGGCCAGGGTTGCATCGTCGGCGCAGGTGCGCTTGACTACCCGGCCGAGTTTGCTGGCATGAATGAAGCATCGCTTTCAAAGATGGGCGTCAGCAAGACCATCACCCTCACCTCCACCTATGACCACCGAGTTATTCAGGGCGCAGGTTCGGGTGAGTTCCTGAAGAAGGTCCACGAACTTCTTCTTGGTCAGCGCGGCTTCTACGAAGAAATCTTTGCCTCGCTACGCATTCCTTACGAGCCAGTGCTTTGGGTTGAAGATTTTGACCAGGATGACAACGATGACCGCAGCAAGGCATCACGCATCCAGGAGCTAATCAACGCCTACCGTGTTCGCGGTCACCTGATGGCAGACGTGGACCCGCTTGAGTACCAGCAGCGCTCACACCCAGACTTGAACATCCTGAACCACGGCCTGAGCCTGTGGGACTTGGACCGCACTTTCAAGACCGGCGGCTTCGGCGGCAAGAGCAAGGCGCAGTTCCGAGACATCCTCAAGATTTTGCGTGACAGCTACTGCCGAACCCTAGGCGTGGAGTACATGCACATTCAGGACCCTGCCCAGCGCAAGTGGTTCCAAGACAACCTAGAGCGCCCTTACGAGAAGCTCAGCCGCGATGAGCAGATGCGCATTCTTGGCAAGCTCAACGAGGCGGAGGCATTCGAGACCTTCTTGCAGACCAAGTTTGTTGGCCAGAAGCGATTCAGCCTCGAAGGTGGCGAGTCGACCATCGCTGCCCTTGATGAAATTCTTCAGGCAGCAGCCAACGCTGGCATGCATGAGGTTGCCATTGGTATGGCTCACCGTGGTCGCCTAAACGTTCTAACCAACGTTGCGGGCAAGACCTATGGCCAGGTTTTCCGTGAGTTCGAAGGAAACACCGACACCAAGACCGTTCAGGGCTCGGGAGACGTCAAGTACCACCTAGGCACCGAAGGCGTTTTCACCAGCGCCGAAGGAAACCAGGTTGCTGTTTCGCTGGCTGCCAACCCTTCTCATCTAGAGGCCGTCAACCCGGTTCTCGAAGGCATCGTTCGCGCCAAGCTTGACGTCCTAGACGCCATTCCGCGCGAGGAATTCCCGGTTCTGCCGATCCTCATCCATGGCGATGCGGCTTTCGCCGGCCAGGGTGTTGTGCCAGAAGTTCTGAACATGTCTCAGCTTCGCGGCTACAAGGTTGGCGGCACGATCAACATCGTGATCAACAACCAGGTTGGCTTCACCACCCCTCCGGGTGAATCTCGCTCAACCGTCTATTCGACCGATGTTGCCAAGGCAATTCAAGCCCCGATCTTCCACGTGAACGGTGACGACCCTGAGGCCGTTGTCCGCGTGGCCCAGATGGCCTTTGCCTTCCGTCAGGAGTTCAAGAAGGACGTTGTCATCGACATCATCTGTTACCGCCGTCGCGGTCACAATGAAGGTGATGACCCATCGATGACCCAGCCGCTGATGTACAACCTCATCGAGGCCAAGCGCTCAGTCCGCACACTTTACCTAGAGTCGCTTGTCGGACGAGGTGACATCACTCGCGAAGATTACGAGGCTGCCAACGCTGCCTTCCAAGCCCGACTTGAAAGCGCCTTCATCGAAGTGCACGAGGCAATGTCTGCTCCGGTTTCACTAGTACCTCGCCCAGTCGGCATCGGCACCACGGCAAGCGACCACCCGGTGATGGCTCACGAGACCGCAATCTCTCGTCAGGTGGTTGAACTAATCGGTGACGCACACAACAACCAGCCTCCTGGTTTCAATGTGCACCCTAAGTTGCAGCAGTTGTTGGCCAAGCGAGTCGAAATGTCTCGTCAGGGCGGCATCGACTGGGGCTTCGGAGAGCTTATGGCTCTCGGTTCATTGGTTCTTGAGGGTAAGCCGGTTCGCATGGCGGGCCAGGACAGTCGACGCGGAACCTTCGTTCAGCGTCACGCCGTCTTCCACGACCGTGAAAACGGCCAGGAATGGATGCCATTGCGCAACCTTTCTGCTGACCAGGCCAAGTTCTACATCTACGACTCGCTATTGAGCGAGTACGCAGCAATGGGCTTCGAGTACGGATACTCGGTTCAGAATGAGAACGCACTCGTTCTATGGGAAGCCCAGTTTGGTGATTTCGCCAACGGCGCGCAGACCATCATCGATGAGTTCATTTCTTCTGCCGAGCAAAAGTGGGGCCAGCACTCCGGTGTAGTTCTGTTGCTACCTCACGGTTATGAAGGTCAGGGTCCTGACCACTCTTCTGCACGAATCGAGCGTTACCTTCAGCTCTGTGCAGAGAACAACATGACCGTTGCTCAGCCATCGACTCCGGCCTCCCACTTCCACTTGCTTCGTCGCCAGGCTTATTCAAGCCCACGACGCCCGCTTGTGGTCTTCACCCCTAAGTCAATGCTGCGCCTAAAGGCAGCATCAAGCTCGGTTGAAGACTTCACCAACGGTTCATTCCGCCCGGTGATTGATGATGAGCAAGGACTAGACAAGAATGCGGTTACCCGCGTCCTTCTCTGTTCAGGCAAGGTTTACTGGGATCTACTAGCCGAGGCTCAGAAGACCGGCGACAAGACCACTGCAATCGTTCGCGTTGAGCAGCTCTACCCAACTCCGGTAGATGAGATTAAGGCAACTTACGCTCAGTATCCAAACGCCGAGCTTTGCTGGGTTCAGGATGAACCTGCAAACCAGGGCCCTTGGACATACATCGGTTTGTTCCTACCGCGCTACATGAACGGTCAGGTTGCCAAACTTGTTTCTCGCCCGGCTTCAGCTTCTCCGGCTACCGGTTCGGCAAAGCGTCACGCTGCCGAGCAAGCAGACCTCGTTGCACGAGCCTTCGCAAGATAGTTGCGCTAGAAAATAATGACTGAAGAGGCAAGACGCAACATCCGCATCGTCGTTCTCGGCGACGGTCTTGTCTCGGCAGCCGGTGACCCAAAAGGCATGGGTTGGGTTGGTCGCGTCACAGCTAAGACTCCCTCAACTTCACCGCGCATCGACATCTTTGTTTTGCCGGCTCCAGATGAAACCACAAGTATGTTGGCCGAGCGTTGGACCGAAGAGGTAAAACGTCGATTCAGCGCTGAAACCGAAAACCGGTTGGTAATTGCCTTGAGTAACGCCGACCCGGCAGCCGGAATCTCAATTTCTCGAAGCCGTTTGAACATCGCAACCATTGTTGATGAAGCCAAGCGCGCCGGAATCGAGTCATTTTTGGTTGGACCCACCCCGCATCGCAACCCCGAACTAAACGGGGAAATAGAGCACCTGGCCACCGGTTTCGAAGATGTGGCCGCTCGACGCGGAATTCCATTTGTGGATTGCTTCAGACCGTTGGTTGAGCACGCTGGCTGGAATGAAGAGATTGCTCTGTCAGAGAACCACTTACCTGGACAGACCGGTCACGGCCTCATTGCTTGGTTGGTTCTCAATCGTGGCTGGTATGAGTGGCTAGGGCTTGCAGTAGAAAACTAGTTCCTGCAGTAGCTACCTGGCGCCAATGAAAGCTAGTGCTGCCCACCGTTGACTTGAATGCGACGGATTTCTGCCAAGACTCGCTCAGCTAACTCCTGTGGCGGTACTTCATCGCAGGCCTCTTTGATTGAGCCGTTGATCAGGTTCTCCATGTCATAGTCGGTTTCGCAGCTATCGCAGTTGGCGAGGTGAGCGGTGATTTCGACAATTTCGGTCTCATTCAGCTCATTGTGCAGAAACTCGTGCACGTGGCGCTTGGTTTCTTGGCAGTCAATCTCAGACATCCGACCCTCCTTCGCTGGTAACGTCGTAGCCCTCTTCGCGGGCGTAGTCGACGAGAAGTTTTCTTAGCAGTTTCTTCCCCCGGTGAAGGCGGCTCATCACGGTTCCGATTGGAGTCTCCATGATTTCCGCTATTTCTGCGTAAGGCAAACCGTCGACCACGGCATAGTAAACAACCATGCGGAATTCATCTGGAATGTCGTGCAGAGCCTTACGAATCGTTTCGGAAGGAAGATTATCGATTGCCTCAAGTTCGGCCGAACGAGACGCGATTGAGGTTACCGATTCAGCAGAACCAACTTGCCAGTCCTCTAGATCATCAAGGCCACCCTTGGCCTGATCCTTGGCACGCTTGTTGTACATGTTGATGTGCGTGTTGGTCATGATGCGGTAGAGCCAGGCTTTTAGGTTGGTTCCCTGCTGAAACTGGCCCCAGGCCACGAATGCCTTAGCGAATGCTTCTTGAACCAGGTCCTCAGCATCCGATGGGTTACGAGTCCAGCGAAGTGCAGCTCCATATAGCTGGGGCATCAGGGGCAATGCCTGCTGCTCAAATGCAAGAATTCGGGCCTGATCGGCCTCTGTGTTCGATTTTTTCATCGTTTTTGAGTCTAGCCTCCGCCCTAAAGGCAGAGACCCCGCGGCCATCAAACTCGTCATGGTAAATTTGAACCAATGACTTCGAACTCGTATTCCCAGCCTTGGCCAGCACCGGTAGCCACCGGCCCCCTCGATGCTGCCCTAGAGTTGCCCGGCTCAAAGTCTTTAACCAACCGTGAGCTTGTGCTTTCGGCGCTTGCGAGCGAGCCAACCTTGTTGGTGGCGCCATTGGCCTCACGTGATTCTTCATTGATGATCGAGGCTCTGCGCGACCTGGGGACCGAAATTGAACAACTGCCTGACGGAAACCTAAGAGTCACGCCGGCCGCATTCAACCGCCCTGCGGTTATCGACTGCGGCCTGGCCGGCACGGTGATGCGCTTTGTGCCACCGCTGTCGGTGCTTGCGACCGGTGACATCACCTTCGATGGTGACCTAGCGGCACGACGCCGCCCGATGAACACCACGATCGACTCACTGCGCGCCCTTGGAGTTTCGGTTTCCGACGCTGGCGCTGGCGCGTTGCCGTTTACGGTTCATGGCACCGGATCGGTTGCCGGCGGAGAAGTAACTATCGATGCATCTGCATCAAGCCAGTTTGTCTCCGGGCTCTTGCTAGCGGCTGCCCGTTTTGAAAACGGCCTAACACTTCGCCACGATGGGCAACACCTCCCGTCGATGCCTCACATCGAAATGACTCTCGACTGTCTAGAGAAACGTGGCGTCAAGGTTTCCAGCACCAACCTAGATGGCGCCTTTGGCCTGCCTGAGTGGCGTGTCGAGCCCGGAAACATTGGCGGCGGAACCATAGCCATTGAACCTGACCTTTCGAACGCGGGCCCGTTTTTGGCGGCCGCGATGGTTGCTGGCGGCTCGGTTTTCATTCAGGGATGGCCGGATTCAACCACCCAGGTCGGAGATGAATTCGACGGAATTCTGCAGCAGATGGGCGCCGTCATCAAGCGCGAAAATGGCGGCCTGACCATTACCGGCAACGGCGTCATACACGGCATTGACATTGACCTCTCAATTGGCGGCGAACTCACCCCGGTTATCGCCGCATTGGCAGCTCTAGCTGACTCCCCTACCGTCATCCGTGGCGTTGCCCACCTGCGCGGTCACGAGACCGACCGATTGGCAGCCCTGGCCGCCGAGATTAACCGAATTGGCGGCGTTGCCCGTGAGACCCCGGATGGTCTCGAAATTGACCCGAGCGACAACCTGCACGGAGCCCTGTGGGAAACCTATGAAGATCACCGCATGGCAACCGCCGGGGCAATCATCGGTCTGCGGGTTCCCGGAATTCTGATTGAAGACATCAAAACCACTTCAAAGACGATGCCAAACTTTGACAAAATGTGGCACTTTATGCTCGGTGAAGCAGACTGGCAGATTCAACTGGGTGAAGACGCTTGAGTTGGCTCTATGAGCCAGACCCGGGTCAGAACGACCTGGACGAAACAGATGTTCGCGTTCGCCCAAACCCCAAGGGCAATAAGCCCCGAACCAAGAAGCGTCCTGAATACAAAGAGGCGCTAATTGGCCTAGTCACCGGAGTCGACATGGGTCGATATCATGTGCTCTTGGAGGCCGATCACCGGCTTGTAAACGCCACCATGGGCAAAGAGCTTCGCAAGGCTGGTGCGGTCGTTGGTGACCGTGTGGCGCTCTCTGGAGACACCTCAGAGACAGCAGGTGCATTGGCTCGAGTCGTCCGCGTCGAACCTCGAACCTCGCTATTGCGGAGAAGCGCCGATGACTCCGACCAGGTTGAGCGCGTAATCGTCGCTAACGCCTCTCAAATGGCAATCGTGGTTGCTATCGCCAACCCCGAACCTCGAACCCGCCTTATCGATCGCTACCTAGCCGCCGCCTACGACGCGGGGCTCAAGCCCATTCTTGTGATTACCAAGGTTGACCTAGCCGACCCAGCCGATTTCCTGAAGAATTTCGAAGGTCTAAGCATCCCGGTCATCAAAACGCGCTCCGATGACCCATCCGTGGTGGAACTTAGAAAACTTCTAGCCGGCAACACCACCGTAATGGTTGGCCACTCCGGCGTAGGCAAATCAACCCTGGTGAACGCCTTGGCACCCGACCAGTTCCGAGCCACCGGCGGCGTGAATGCCGTCACCGGCAGAGGCCGTCACACCTCTTCATCGGTGCGAGCGATTGAACTTAGCGATGCCTGGATTATCGACACTCCGGGCGTTCGCTCCTTCGGCCTAGGTCACGTCAAAGCCGAGAACATCCTTCGCTCATTTGAAGACCTTTGGCACGTCATCGAAACTTGCCCCCGAGACTGCAGCCATGTGGCCGGCGCCCCAGACTGCGAACTAGATCTGGCAATTGCCGCCGGAACCCTCGGCAATTCCGGAGCTCACCGAGTGGACTCTCTTCGTCGGCTGATTACTTCACTGGCAACACACTCCGACCCGTTTGAAAAACGCTCCAACGACTCTGAATAGACTTTCAGTTATGACCTACAGCGCCGATCTTGCCCTGGCCCAAGAACTTGCCGACATTTCCGACTCGATTGCGCTTAGCCGCTTTCAGGCCCTCGATTTGCACGTCGAAACCAAGCCAGACGCGAGCCCGGTAACAGATGCCGACCGTTCGGTAGAGCAGGCATTGAAGGCGAAGTTGGCCGAGGCCCGCCCAAACGATTCACTTATCGGTGAAGAATTTGGCAATAGTACCGGTGCCGGCGAGGGACCAAAGCGCACCTGGATCATCGACCCAATTGACGGCACAGCAAACTACATGCGTGGAGTGCCGATTTGGGCAAGCTTGATCGCACTTTCCATCGATGGAAAGGTCGTACTTTCTGTTGTTTCGGCTCCGGCGATGGGCCGACGCTGGTGGGCCGCCCCCGGAGTCGGTTCGTGGACTCGAGACATCGATGGTAACCAGCGCGAACTCAAGGTCTCCGCAATCGACGATCTAGCCCATGCATCTATGTCGTACAACAATCTTCAGCTCTGGGATCAATCGGGGCAGTTGCCAGAACTGCTGAACCTGTCTCGACAGGTCTGGCGTACGCGTGCCTACGGTGACTTCTTTTCTTACATGTTGCTTGCCGAAGGCGCCCTCGAAATTGTTACGGAACATGACTTGAAGATTTACGACATCGCGGCGCTAGTGCCTATCGTTGAACTTGCCGGTGGTGAGTTCAGTGCGCTGAACGGGCCACTGACGGATTCAACCTCAAGCGTTCTTGCAACAAACCGAAAGCTCCATGATGTTGTCATGGCTGCCTTCAACTAAATCTTCAACCAACATCAAGGCAACTTGCCCGAGGAAAAAGGAACACCATGCCGATTCTTAACGACATCACAGCAGCGTTCGGAAACACCCCACTGGTTCGCATCAACCGCCTCTACCCAGAGTCGACTGCAACCGTTGCGGCAAAGCTGGAGTTCTATAACCCAACCTCATCGGTCAAAGACCGTTTGGCCATCGCCATGGTTGACGCAGCCGAAGCATCTGGAGAGCTAAAGCCTGGCGGCACAATCATCGAGGCCACCTCTGGCAACACCGGCATTGCGCTAGCTGCCGTAGGTGCTGCTCGTGGCTACAAGGTCATCCTGACCATGCCTGAGTCGATGTCAAAAGAGCGCCGTGCGCTTCTTCGCGCATATGGTGCAGAACTAGTTCTCACCCCAGCGCCTGAGGGCATGAAGGGCGCAGTTGCCCGCTCAGAGGCAATCGCCGCCGAGACTGGCGCGATCTTGGTCAAGCAGTTCGAAAACCCAGCTGGTCCGTTTATCCACGCCACCACAACTGCACAGGAAATCTGGAAAGACACCGATGGCAAGGTTGCCGCTGTTGTTGCCGGAATCGGTACTGGTGGAACCATCACCGGCATCGGTGAGGCTCTAAAGAAGCTAAACCCTGAGATCAAGATCATTGCCGTTGAGCCTGCCGCATCACCATTGCTAACCGGCGGCTCTCCAGCCGGCCACCCAATTCAGGGAATCGGCGCAAACTTCATTCCGCCGGTTTTGAACACCGGAATCTACGATGAGGTTCTAGACGCACCAAACGAAGAAGCATTTGCCTGGGCACGCGCCGCAGCGACCCAAGAAGGCATCCTTGCTGGCATCTCTGGCGGCGCCGCTCTATGGGGCGTAAACCAGATTGCCAACCGCCCAGAGTACGCTGGCAAGATTATTGTTGTAATCTTGGCTTCATTCGGTGAGAGATACCTCTCAACCGCTTTGTACTCTGACTTGATGGACTAAATGCCCCGAAAGAACCTTTTTTCTCGAGTAATCGAGGACATTGACTCCGCTCTAGTGCGTGACCCTGCGACGAACACTCGTTTCGAGATGTTCATGACCTCGCCGGGTCTTCACGCTGTCTGGCAGTACCGGGTTTTTAACTGGCTATGGAAGCGCGGCTTCCGAACTTTTTCACGTGTGCTTTCAAACATCACCCGCTTCTGGAGCGGCATCGAGATTCATCCTGGCGCAACTATTGGCCGCAGACTTTTCATTGATCACGGCATGGGCGTTGTAGTTGGAGAAACAGCCATCATTGGCGATGACGTGCACATGTACCACGGTGTGACTTTTGGTGGCAAGACCCTTGAATCGGTAAAGCGCCACCCAACCGTTGGCAACAACGTCACCCTGGGTGCTGGCTCAACCCTAATCGGCAACATCACCATCGGAGACGGCGCCTCTATCGGCGCCAACACCACTGTGACCCACGAGGTAGCTCCAGGCGCCGTGGTCGTCGGCCAGGCACCACGAACCCTCTAAACATTCCCAACTATAGGCAATGGTCCTAGGGCCTCAATTCGGGCTATTTCGTCTCGAAGTGATAATGTCTTAACAACTTGCCAAACTTGTTTTGGTGTGAGTGCCTTCGACCTTAGGAATGCCTGAATTGACCCAACAAGAGAAAATTCTTCCGCTTAGTCTCTTCATTGACTTGGTGCGTTCGGGCCCTATCCCCCTGTACTTTCAAGTCGCTCAAAAAATCGAAGGTGCCATCATGAAGGGCGAGCTCCCAGCTGGTTCTCGTCTGGAGAATGAGGTTGCCCTCGGCGACCGCTTGGGTCTAAGCCGCCCCACAGTCCGTCGTGCGATTCAGGAGCTGGTCGACAAGGGCCTACTTGTGCGTCGGCGTGGAATTGGCACTCAGGTTGTCCATGGCCAGGTGACTCGAGGCGTGGAACTAACTTCACTCTTTGAAGACCTGACTCGCAGCGGTAAGGTTCCAAGCACCAAGATGCTAGAAATCAGAGAGGTCAAGGCCGATGCGAAGATGTCAGAAATCCTATCCGTCGCGATTGGCTCCCCAATTCTCCACGTCAAGCGCCTGCGCCTAGCCGATAATGTTCCGGTTTCTATCCTGGAGAACTGGTTGCCAGCAGACTTTGTCGACCTCGATCAAGACGACATGATTGAGCACGGCCTCTATCAATTGCTTCGCTCACGAGGTGTTAACATCCGTGTGGCCAAGCAAAAGATTGGTGCCCGTAAATCGACCACTGTCGAGTCTGACTTGCTTGAAATCGATAAGAACTCAGCGCTGCTGACCATGGACCGCACCGCGTATGACAATTCTGGTCGCGCGGTTGAGTTCGGCCATCACTGCTACCGCCCTGACCTGTACTCATTCGAAGTTACCCTAGTCGAGAAGTAGGGATCTGTATCGAAAATGGCCGCCAGATTGGCGGCCATTTTCTTTTAGGTCGGCCTGCTAATTCTTCGCCGGGACGGCGAGCTCACCGGTCAGATATTGCGCTTGCCCAAAGCCGAAGGACCAATCCTCTGGACCATTTTCGACATAGCCAATGAAAACGTTTTCGGGCACGACACCCGCACAGGCCAACTTGCTCGCAATGGCTTGATACAGGAGCTGTTTAGCGTTCTGGCTGCGGCCGCGCTGGGTGAATATTTGAATCATCACAACGCCATCGGTGCGTTCGAATCCTAGACCCGCGTCCTGGGCAATTATGCCGCCAGCTGGCAGCTGGTTGATAACTTGAAATCGATCACGTTCAGGAATTCCGTACTGGTCAACGATTGCATCATGAATGGCATCGGCAATCTTCTGCACCTGCGCGGCATCTCGACCGGCTTGCATGTCGATTCTCACCAAAGGCATTTTTAACTCCATCATCGTCGAAAGGAATGACACATTGACCCGTGTAACTATGTAATGACATATTGACATATGTATTAATAAAGTTCAAGCACAAACCCCGGCGAGGCATGCTCAGCCGGGGTTTTATTTAATGCGTATTACTGCGGCGTGAGAAGCGCTCGGAACTTATCCAGAGCAGCACCCGAATCACCCCTGGCGAAACCTTCCAGGCCAACCACACCCTCATAACCTAGGGTTTTCAACTCTTGGGCGATACGCGGGTAATAGATCTCCCCCGTGCCCGGCTCCATGCGCCCAGGAACATCGGCTACCTGAATCTCGCCGATCCAGTCGAAGCACTCATTGATTAGCGAGACTAGGTTTCCCTCACCAATTTGAGCGTGATATAGGTCTAGGTTCAGCTTCAGGTTAGGACTCTTCACCGCTTTGACCAACTTCAAAGTATCCGCGGCCTTGGCGAAAGGTGTTCCGGGGTGGTCCACCGCGGTGTTCAAATTCTCGAGTACGAATACTCGGTTGTGTTTAGCACCGAGTTCAGCAATCCGACTAAGGGTTTCCACCGCCTTCATCCAATCCGATGCAGTTACCTCTTCACCAGCGATGACCGGCATGCCCTTTGAATCGAGGCCGGTGCCATGTAGGTTCAGTCGCGGCGAATCGATAATCTTGGCCGCCTCGAGAGAAAGCGCAGCGGTACGGAGAAGTTCATCCGCCCCGTCGGCAGAAATGAGATCACCAGCGATGTAGCCGGTCATCGAAGAAAAGGTTGCACCGGTTGCGGCTATTTCTTCGAGATTCTTTGTTGTCCAGTCCCAAATTTCCACCTGGAATCCACGGCGGTGAATCTCAGCGACCCGGTCAACGAACGGGAGGTCTAGGAAGAGCATTTCCGCCGAAGCGGCAAGTTGATAGGTCATTTTTTCACCCTTGAATGTCTGATCTGAAACCGATTGGAACGGTCCGATTCTTCGTCAAGACTACTACTTAAAGTAGAAACCCAGCGCGTGCGTGGGAACTCGCATGCGCCGGGCTGTTCAACGACGAACAGTAGCAACTACTTATAAAACGCCGGCTTACTTTCATAAGACGCGACAACTTTGTTACCAGAGTGCAGCGCGGCAAGACCGGCTTCCACTGCCGCTGCTGCCAGGTAACCATCCCAGGCACTTGGGCCATCAATAGTTCCTCGCTTGACGGCCTTTACCCAACGCTGAATTTGTGAGTCGTAGGCGTCGGCGAATCGGGTTTTGAATGACATGTGCTCCGCAGTAGAAATTGCGCCACCCGCAAACAGGTTCATGCCTGCGGTGCGGCCAATCTCGGCGATTCCCTTCTGGAAAACAGCTTCAGTCTTGACCTGGTAGCCAAACTGCACCGAAACGTTCATTTCAACAGTCGCCAAGACTCCGCTCTCGGTTTCGAGCAACGCAAGAATTGGTTCCATTAGACCCTCCGGAGAAAGGCTGTTGCGCTTCATTTGCTTGATCTCTACCGAGCGGATTGGCGAATCAGTTAGAAATCGAACCGCATCAATTTCATGGACGATTGAGTCGTAAACCAACATGTCGTTGTTGTAGCTGTCTGGAACCGACGGGTTGCGGTGAGCACAGTGAAGACCCAACAACTCTCCCTGCTCCCCCGACTCGATCAGCTGACGCAACTGCATGTAACCCGCGTCAAAGCGCCGCATAAAACCGACCTGAATCAGCTGCTTGCCCCCAGCAATTTCAGCCTGGACGACCTCCATCGATGACTTGGCATCGGGGGTTAGCGGCTTCTCGCAGAGAATAGGCAACCCGGCTGCAATTGCAGGTAGCAAGACTGGCTCATGGAACTGGCCAGGAGTTGCGATCAGAACCGCCTCCACTAGACCCGATGCTAGAGCGGCCTCGATGTTAGGGAACCACGTTGCACCAGGCGCTTCTGCCATCGCAGCCTTGGCGCGACCCTCGTCTGGCTCAACGATCGCACTGACCGTTGCACCGACGATTCGGTTTTCGATCCGAATGATGTGGTCAGCACCCATAAGACCAGCGCCAACTACGGCCACTTTCAAATCTGACATTACTTACTTTCCTATTTCTTTGAATTCGTCGATAATCGAGGCTTAACGGAACCTAGCAGCATGGGTGCAGGACCCGATGTGCTTAAGCGTGCGCTGTGCGACAGGGAATGGGAAGTCCACGTCGCAGCCATACATATCTTGCTCAACAATCGCGAACATCTCTGGGTTGATTTCAGCGGCCTTCTCGATGATGGGAGCGAACTCCGGCACACCTTCGAAACCAGGTTCCGTCATCACTCCCTTGGCCACGGCATCCACAAATGGCATGTCGTTCTTTAGAGCCTCGGCAAGGATGTCGGGGTGCACCTGCTTCAAGTGGAGGTAACCGATTCGATCAGGGTAGGCGTTCATTAGCTTCACATTGTCGCCTAGGTAGTAAGCGAAGTGACCGGTGTCTA
Organism: Microbacteriaceae bacterium; assembly: GCA_947453465.1. GTDB lineage: Bacteria > Actinomycetota > Actinomycetes > Actinomycetales > Microbacteriaceae > Rhodoluna. The sequence continues at coordinate 19,922 of CANGGL010000002.1, forward strand.
GGCACAGGTTCGTGAACTCTTTATTGGTCTCCTGGAGGAAACGTTCAACTTCTGCGTAAGTACCAATGTGGCTGTCTGCGTGCGAATGGAACTGTTGCTTGATTCCATACTCCTCAAGCAGTGCCTTACCCAGCTTGTCGTGGCCGGCAGCCAACTTCTTCCACTGGTCGTTGTCTAGAGTTCGAGACTCAAGGACTTCGGCAGTGGAGTCAGAACGCCAGAGGTCTGGGATAACGACTAGATGTTCAACACCAAGCTTCGATACCAACCCAGCAACGTCTAGAGCCTGATCCCAAGCTCGCTTCCACTGATCTTCACCTTTGTGAAAACCCGTGAAAACCGTTCCAGCCGAGAGCTTTAGGTCGTGCTCAGCGAGCACATCCGAAAGCTGATTTGGGTCCGTAGGAAGATATCCAAATGGACCAAGTTCGATCCAGTGGTAGCCAGAAGCCTGAACCTCGTCAAGGAAGCGCTCCCATGGGACCTGATTTGGATCATTCGGAAACCAAACTCCCCATGAATCCGGCGCAGTGCCGACGCGAATCTGATTAGTCATTACAGCCCCCTTGATTCGCGGTAGCGTCGAATACCCTCGGCGCCGCCAACTACGGCCGCGGTTAATTCCTCAACCGTAGTGTCTTCCTTGCGAACATCAAGAATCTTGCGCCCGTGGTTCATCACAATGTGTCGATCGCAAACCTGGTAAGCGTGGTGAAGGTTGTGAGTCACTAGAACGGAACTCACTCCCTCGCCCTTCAACTGACGCAAGTAGTCGAGCAACGCTTCGGTCGCACGAACAGCAAGAGCAGACGTTGGTTCATCCAAAATCAACAGACTGCGTTTGAAGTGGACCGCACGAGCAATGGCGACGGCTTGCGCCTGGCCACCCGATAGCGAAGCGACCAATTGCTTTGGAGACTTGATGCCCTCGATGGTTACGACACTGTCGAGAACTTGAGCAGTGATTGCATCCATTGCTTTGATCTTCATAAGCCCGAGCTTGTTGGTAATTTCGCGGCCCATGAAAATGTTTCGGGTGATACTCATCTGCGGAACCAGCGCTGAATCTTGGAAGATTGTTTCAACACCTAGTTCCTCAGTCTTTTCGCGATTGATTCCCTCGATTTTCTTTCCATCCCAGAAGAATTCACCCTGGGTGGCGTCGACGACTCCCGACATGATTTTCACAAGAGTTGACTTGCCGGCACCGTTGTCACCTAGAAGACCGACGACCTCGCTTTTGCCAATGTCGAATGAAACATCATTTAGAACTGTGTTCGGGCCGTACTTCTTCGTGACGCCCTTGACGCTTAGTAGTGGAGAACTCATCGTGCTTTACCTTCCATGAGCTTGTTGAAAATCGAGGCGATAACGATAGTTATTCCGACGAATAGGGTGATGTAGAAGCCAGGTGCTCGGCCCAATAAGAGACCATTTCTGATCAACTCGATGAGTGCTGCGCCAACAATGATTCCGATAACCGAACCGCGGCCACCGTTTAGCGATGTGCCACCGACAACAGCAGCAGCAATCGCAAACAACGTGAAGTCTTGAGTCGCTGAACCACCAGGCTGCATTGATGAAGTGCGAACAGCGATCAATATCGAAGCAAAACCAACGAGTCCACCAAAGATGGCGAAAGCAATTAGTTTGATTTTCTTAGGGTTGATCGAGATTGCCTCAGCTGCGGACTCATTTCCGCCGACAGCAAACATGTGGTTTCCGAGCTTGTGACGGTGCAAGAAAAAGTAAGCAATGGTGCCAATAATGACCAGCCAGACCAGCTGAGAGCGGAACGAGCCGAAGTCTTGCGCGAATAGGAACACCATCGTTGCGTCTCGGGAGGTGGTAAGAATTGCTGGGGTGGTGCCGTTTACGAAGATTGAAGCGCCAGCCCAAAAGAAGCTCATACCAAGCGTGGCTATGAATGAAGGAATCTTGGTGAACACCACGATTGACCCGTTGACCAAAGCGATGAAGACTCCGCTTGCGATGCCTGCCAAGATTCCAGCCCACAGACCTGCAGATTCGGAAACTTTGATGAAGACAATCGCATTGAAGGTGATTGCAGGGCCGAGGGAGAGATCGAACTCTCCAGCAATCATCAGGATTCCAGCCGCTAAGCCAAGGATTGCTAGGACAGGGATGCTTTGAGAAATTACACCTGAAAGATTGTTTGGGTTCAAGAATGCAAAACCAGCTGGTGAAATCAAACTTGCCGTTATGTATCCGATTAGAAGAACTGCAAGGACGATGCTGATTTCGAGTGAACCACGTCCGCGGACGAACTGCAGGTTCTCTTTGAAACGGCCAATGAAAGTTGTAGGTTGCTTATCCGAAAGCCGACGAACCTGGGTTATTGCCTCGGTAGCCTGTGGCGCAGAAAGGACTGGTCCTTTGTTTGCCGGTTGATTATTTGACATGCTTCATTCCTTCTTACGCACAGCTTCCTTGCCGTGGGCAGTTATTAGTTTTTGGGAGTGGGGCCGACCAGATGATCGGCCCCACCCCCGAGGTGTTGCTATTTGGAATTCTTTGAAACTTTTGATGCAGTTATTACCAACGAATTCCCTGGAGGTCCTTCGCTTCGATGTTTGCAACGTTGTCCTTGGTGATTAGGCCGTTACCACCAGAGTTTATGTTCGCTGCTGAGAAGCCGAAGTCTAGGCTCAGTACACCCTGCATTACTGCCTGGAATCCCTGAACGTAGCCCTGCTGGTCAGCAGTAGCTAGGTCAACGCCATCCTTGAGTGCCTGGATAATTGCTGGCGCAGTATCAAAACCAATGATCTTGGTAGTGGTGTTGTTAGCTGCCTTAAGAGCGGCAGGTAGGTTACGGTGAGGGGTACCGCCAACTGGAACCATGAACTTGACGTCTGGGTTTGCCACTAGGTAAGTGGTTAGAGCGTCAAGCGCAGGAGCGTCATCGCCGCCGGTGCGTAGCCATTCCTTCTGCGGAAGAACGTTTACGCCAGCCTTCTTAAGCACGTCGTAAACGCCGCCACCACGCTGAAGTGCGTATGGCTGGTCTGGTTCTTCTGCGGTGATTTCAACCTTGTCGCCCTTCTTTACGGCGCCTGAGTCAAGAAGTTTCTGAGCAACGATAGTGCCAACGGTGTAGAAGTCCTGGCCTACAAAGCCAGAAACGCAGTCGCCGGCCTCAGCAGGAGCTGGAACGTTGAATGCGATAACGGTAATGCCTGCCTTGTGAGCCTGGCAAGCAACGTCAACCCATGCCTTGCCTTCGTTGAATGGCATAAGGATAAGGGCTGGCTTGGTTGCAATAGCGGTCTGAACTAGGTTCACCATTGCAGCTGAGTCGCCTTCTGCGGTCTGGTGGGTGAAGTTTAGGTTGCCGAGCTTTGCTGCATCTTCGCCGCCCTTGAGGATCTGAGCCCAGAAAGCATCGCCAGCCGGGTTGTAGTAGGTGAAGAAATAAGCGTTGCGGTTTTCTGCACGCTTACCGAAACCGCTGTCTAGACCAGCGGTGCTTGCCTTGGTGTCTGCTGCTGGAGCACTGCATCCTGCAAATGACAGAGTTGCTGCTACGGCGATAGCCAGAGCTGCAACGCTCTTCTTGTTGAATAGCTTCACTTCGTTGTGTCCTTCTGTTAGTTGGATGTTGGAGATTGATTGCTGGTTAGTAATCGAACCCAAGACGAACTTAGCGTTAAGCAGAAGGCTTTGTTATAACAAATCGTGTTGTTTTGATAACGGAATTGTAAAGATTTACTAGCACGTGCTAGTGCTTATTCCCATGTATTTAGCGGTTTTCACCATCAATTGGGCATAGCCCGCGGTTGGCACGTGCTAGTTCGCAAGAGCAACTTAGAGCTAGTTAGGAACGTTTCAGATAGGTATTTGTCTCCCTTGATGCGTGCCGCCAAGTCATCAACAGAGCTCTTCGCCAACTCATCCGGGTCCTGCCGGACAGTCGTTAGATCGAGAAACGGGAGCTGGGCAACGGTGTCGTCGTAGCCGATCACTGAAACATCCTGAGGAACACGAACCCCCGCTTGAAGAAATCTGTGGATGAGCCCGAAAGCACTCTGGTCGTTGTTGCAAACCACGGCCGTTGGCAGCGTGTCGAAGGCAAGAATCTTGTCAGCTGCCCGAGCACCACCGTCTTCGGCGAAGTCACCAGTGATGTTGACGACCGATTTCTTCAACTTGGCCTTATCCATAGCGGTTCGGTACCCCTCGAGGCGATACTCATTGTCAAGCATGTCTTTAGCGCTTACATATGAAATGGACTTGTGCCCGAGACCGATCAGGTGTTCCACAGCTTCGAAAACACCGGCTTCACCGTGAGAGGAGACCACACCTGCGCGAACGCCGCTCAGGCGCCGACCAAGACTTACCAGCGGAATCGTGCGAGCTAGTTTCTGCAACCTTGTAACGCTGAGCGTCGATGCAATCAAGATCAGGCCGTCACATCGGTGGCCAATCACTTCGTCAATGGCTTCCTGGTCAGTGCGGTCACTTGAAATGGCGCTGATGACAACCTGAAAGCCTTGTTCACTGGCATGCTTATAAATCGCAGGGATGATCTCGTTGGTAGAACGCTCAGAGGCGTGAAACACTACACCGATGTATTTCGAGCCCTCACGACGCAAGGACTGAGCGGCTAGATTGGGTCGATAGCCCAGCTCCTTTGCAGCTGCGCGAATTTTGGCTTCGGTTTCAGCGCCGACACCCGGAGCGTCGCGAAAGACTAGCCCCACAAGCTGCCTGGAAACGCCAACCTTCTCGGCGACGTCGGCCATGGTTGGCTGACGCTGCTCACTGCGGTCTTTCGATTCCTTCTTAGCCATGTTCCCATCCTAGAAACAGAAAGTGGGTCATCGAAACGATGACCCACTAAAACTATTCTTTTTAATTTAGCGCTGCGATGCGCGTTTCCATCTCTTCGCGCTGATAGATTGCCACCGCGCGAGCATTGTCATTCTCGGCGAAGACGCTTGAGCACATGATGCCGTTTGGGTTGTCAAGGAAGCCAATCGACTTGAGCCCGCCAAAGAATTCATCCCAGTTGACATCGCCATCGCCCATTTTGAGGTGCTGGTGAACGCGAACGGCGTTTCCCGGTGGGTTGGTGATGTATCGCAGACCGTGAGAGGCGTTGTGGTCCATGGTGTCAGAAACGTGAACGATTCCGATTCGGTCACCAACGGTGTTCATGATCTCCAGCGGCTGGTTTCCCATGTGGAAAGTGTGCGATGCCACGTAGACCATACCGAAGTTCTTTGAGTTGATGCCGCGGATGACGCGCCACGCAGCCAGGCCATTTTCCACGAAGTCATCTGGGTGCGGATCGATGAACACCTTGATGCCTTCTTTTTCAATGATTGGCACTAGTTCTTCCATCGAGCGGTAAAAAGCACGCTCAGACTCCTCGGCACGTTCAGGGCGGCCGTTGAATTCGGTTCCAATGGTGTCAACGCCCAGCTCTGCGGTTATTCGGATGACGCGCTTCCAGTAACGTACAGCGGCCTCACGAGCATCCTCATCCGGACCTGACCAGCGAAGCACGGGCAGCGTTGAGGCAATCTCAATACCCGCATCCTTCACTGCCTTCTTCAACTTCTTGACCAGGTCATCATCGCCCTTCGGGTGATTAAAGAACGGAATAAGGTCAGCGTGCGGGGTCATCTGAAGGTACTTGTAACCTAGGTCTGCCGCAATCGCCGGAAACTCCAACAGCGAGTGCGTGCTGTGGAACGGGGTTGGGTCAAGTGCGATTTTCACCATTTTGATCTCCTCTAATACCTAGAAACTAGTTTTTGCGCTCTGAAGCGCCCTTGCCGATGAGAAGTTTTTGAGTCTTCTTGGCCTCGGCGTAACCGACGTAAGCCTGCTTGGTGCTGTCTAGCTCTGACACCGGCATCACTGGAACATCCCACCATCCTTCACCGTCTGGCGCATAGATGAGCGGGTCGTTGTTGATGTGGATGAGCACCGGTCCGCCGACGTGAGCCTTGGCAGCCTTCACGGCCGCCTTGAGGTCTGAGATCGAGTTCGGACCTGGCTCGACTCGAATCACCTTTACGCCGTAGCTTTCTGCGTTGGCAGCTAGGTCGATTGGCAACACGTCACCGGTTTCATGGTTGTTGCCAGCCTCATCGCGGTAACGGTATTTCGTACCATAGCGCTGCGAACCGACATCTTCAGAAAGGTGGCCGATTGAGGCATAACCGTGGTTCTGAATCAGAACGGTGATGAACTTGAGACGCTCTGAAACCGCGGTCACGAGTTCGGAGTGCATCATCAGGTATGAACCATCACCAACCATGACGATTGCGTCACGGGTCTTGTCTGCGCGGGCAACGCCCAGACCTGCAGCAATTTCGTAGCCCATGCAAGAGAACGCATACTCGACGTGGTAACCAAGGTCATCACGAACTCGCCATAGTTTGTGAAGGTCACCCGGTAGCGAACCGGCTGCACAGATAACTACATCGCGAGGGTCTGATGACTCTTGAACAGCACCGATGATCTCGGGCTGCCCTGGCAATTCACGCTTTTGGTCAACGAATGACTCGTCGACGGCTGCATCCCAAATTGCCTTCTGAGTGGCGTAGTGCGACTCGAAATCGGCAGCTACTCGGTAGCCGGCTAGCTCCGTTGAAAGTTCTTCGATTGACTCGCGGGCATCTGCCACGACCGGGATTGCCGAACCGTGCTTGAAAGCGTCGAACGAGGCAACGTTGATGTTGATGAACTTTACGTTCGGGTTCTGAAAAGCGGTTCGGCTAGAAGTAGTGAAATCGCTGTAACGTGTGCCGATGCCGATGATCACATCAGCTTCGGCAGCAATTCGGTTGGCTGCACTGGTGCCGGTGGCTCCAACTGCTCCAAGGTTCTGCGCGTGATCCCAAACCAGCGAACCTACGCCAGCCTGTGACATACCCACCGGGATGCCGGTCTTCTCTACAAAAGACTTGAGTTCAGCGTTTGCGTCTGAGTAGATGACGCCACCACCGGCGATAATCATTGGGCGTTTTGCCTCTCGAAGCGCTTTTGCGACCTCCGCCATAAGACCACGATCTGGTCTTGGGCGGCGAATGTGCCACTCACGATCCGCCAAGAACTCTTCTGGCACGTCAATCTCTTCGGCCTGAACGTCTTCTGGCAGCGAAATGGTCACAGCTCCGGTTTCCACCGGATCGGTAAGTACCCGCATGGCGCCCAAGAGTGCCGAGAAGATTTGCTCTGGGCGGGTAACGCGGTCGAAGAACCGAGAAAGCGGTTTGAAGGCATCGTTGACCGTCATGCTGGCATCGTTTGGCTGCTCAAGCTGCTGCAAGACCGGGTCGGCAACGCGGTTGGCAAAGGTGTCAGATGGCAGCAGCAAAACCGGGAGGCGGTTGGTAGTTGCCACGGCGGCAGCGGTCAGCATGTTGGCTGCACCTGGGCCAACCGAAGCGGCACAGGCGTAGGTTGAGCGACGGCGAGTCATTCGTGAGAAAGCGATTGACTCGTGACCCATCGCCTGCTCATTGCGGGCCTGGTGATAAGGCATGGCCTTAGGGTCGGTAACCGAAAGCTGCTTTAGAGCTTGGCCGATGCCGGCAACGTTGCCGTGGCCAAAGATTCCATAAACACCCTCGATGGTGCGCACGCGGATGTCTCCGTCCACGGTGTACTGGTGGGCCAGAAATTCTACGATTGCCTGACTTACTGACATTCTGCGAGTTGCCATTTTGATACTTTCTTCGATTTACTGGGCGTCGGTTTGAGGCTTTTTAGGTCCGCTTATGCGGTGTAAGGGAGTCTCGGGTCCGGGTCCTGATGGTGCCAGGTCTCTCGAATCCAAGCGTGGTTCGGGTCATCCGTGATGTTCCAGCTGCGATCTGGGTCGGGGCCGGCCATCACATTGAAGAAGTAAAGGTCGTAGCCCGGCGCCGCCATCGCAGGCCCATGCCAACCGTGCGGAACCAAACCGATGTCGCCTGAACGCACTTCTTCGAGAAGCTCGTATGGACGTTCATCTGATGCGTAACCACGCAAGTATCCGACGGCGTCTGATTGAACCGGCGGCGTAACACCTCGCGTGACCGCGGTTTCGAAGTAATAGATCTCTTCGAGGTTTGATTCAACGCCCGGGATGTAAACGTCGTGCTTGTGGGCCGGGACACCAGACCAGTTGCCGGCCGGAACAATGACCTCAACCACTATGAAACGATCGGCGTCAAGGTGCTCGGGCACGCCGAAATTGTGCACCTGACGGCTTTCGCGACCCGCGCCACGAACAAACACCGGCACCTCGGCTGCCTTGATGTACTTGACCGGCTTCGAGCGCTTAGCCGGAGCTTCACCGATCGAAACTCTTCCATCACCCGAAATCTTTATCTCGGTGTCAACCGACAGATAAATCAGGTCTGAAGGGCCGTGAAAGACAGATTTGCGGCCATTCAGGAATTGGCTCTCGAATTCTGACTCCCCGGCGACGCGATATTCCACGGTCACACCCTTGCCCTCTAGAGGGAAGATGATTCGCTCTAGATTGTCAGCCGGGATGTGAAAGTGACGGCCTTCGCCAAGGGTTCCAACGCGCAGACCGGTGTGCCGCCAACCCTCAATTGAAGAGTCGACAAGCACATCCCAGCCATCTTGGCTTAGTTCACCATTCTTGAAAAACCACGTCATTGGAGTCGCTGCCTTTTACCTCGTCGTTCCCTCGGAACTTAGTTCTGAGGGAATCCTAGGTTAATGCCACCGTGGCTTGGGTCTAGCCAGCGGCTGGTGATTGCCTTGCCGCGGGTGAAGAAGTGCACGCCTTCGACGCCGTGAGCCTTGGTGTCACCGAACAACGAGTTCTTCCAACCACCGAATGAGTAGTAAGCCACCGGCACTGGGATTGGCACGTTGATGCCGATCATGCCGACTTCAATTTCATTCTGGAAACGACGAGCCGCACCACCGTCGTTGGTGAAGATTGCGGTTCCGTTGCCGAATGCACCCGAGTTGATCAGCTTGACACCTTCTTCGTAGGTGTTGACGCGAACGATGGAAAGAATTGGACCAAAGATTTCTTCGGTGTAGACCTTTGAAGAAGTCGCTACCTTGTCAATCAAGGTCGGTCCTAGCCAGAATCCGTTGGCATCGCCATCAACCTTGACTCCACGGCCGTCGACAACAACATCGGCGCCATCCTGCTCAGCGATTTCGATGTAAGAAGCCACCTTGTCGCGGTGCACCTTGGTGACCAATGGGCCCATGTCGCAGTTGCGACGGCCGTCACCGATCTTCAAGGTGTTCATGCGGGTGACAATCTTCTCGATTAGGTCATCCGCGACTGGCTCAACTGCAACTACAACCGAGATTGCCATGCAGCGCTCGCCAGCAGAACCGAAGCCCGCGTTGATGGCTGAGTCGGCAACAAGATCTAGGTCAGCGTCAGGCAGAACCAACATGTGGTTCTTTGCTCCGCCAAGGGCCTGAACACGCTTGCCGTGCTTTGAACCGGTCTCGTAAACGTACTGAGCGATTGGGGTTGAGCCAACGAATGAAATCGCCTTGACATCAGGGTGAGTCAGCAGGCCATCCACCGATTCCTTGTCACCGTTTAGAACGTTGAAGACACCATCAGGAAGACCGGCTTCCTTCAGCAGCTTTGCCATCCAGATTGCTGCGGTTGGGTCCTTCTCAGAAGGCTTGAGGATGACGGTGTTGCCGGCTGCCAAAGCAATCGGGAAGAACCACATCGGTACCATCGCAGGGAAGTTGAATGGGCTGATGATTCCAACCACACCGAGTGCCTGGCGAGTTGAGTAAACGTCAACACCGGTTGAAACGTTTTCGCTGTAGAAACCCTTGAGCAGGTGAGGCATACCGGTGGCAAATTCAACCACTTCCTGGCCGCGGGTGATCTCTCCGAGAGCGTCTGACAAGACCTTGCCGTGTTCGCTCGTGATGATCTCAGCAAGCTCAGGCTTCTTACGGTTTAGCAGTTCGCGGAAGTTGAACATGATCGACTGACGCTTGGCAAGCGAGAGGTTACTCCAAGCCGGGAACGCGGCGCTAGCCGAGGCAATCGCACGCTCAATCTCGCTCTGGTTAGCGAGCGCAACGTGCTTGGTGACCACGCCGAGGGCCGGGTCATAAACATCTGCCACGCGGCCAGAGTTACTGGTTACTTCGGCGTTATCAATCCAGTGGCCAACTACAGGTAGGTTGCTCATAATATGTTTTCCTTTTTCTAAATCTTTAGCCGTGAACTAGCTTTACTGCGGTGTCGATGGCAGCAGAAACGTTGCCATCCTGTGGGTAGAGGAGGCTGCGGCCAACTACGAGGCCACGGACTCCGGGGAGCTCTAGGGCCTTGCCCCATGAAGCATAAATCTCGCTCGGGTCACCGACCGGGTCTCCGCCTAGCAACAAGGTAGGCATCGTGGTTGCCTCCATGACTCGAGCCATGTTTTCGACCACTGGCAACTTCATCCAGGTATAGGCCGATGAGTTGCCTAGGCCATTCGCGATGTTGATTGAATCGATGACGGCATCGGTGCTGAGGTCATTCTTGATCTTGCCGTCTACCCACTCGCTCATGAATGGTTCGAGCATGATTGGCAACTTGGCCGCCGCTGCTTGGCTAACCGCTTCGTGGCTGTAAGACAGCATATTTGAGGTGCCGGCATCGCCCAAGTTGACTCGGTTCAGCATCTTGGCAAAATCTAGCTTGTCGCGCACGATTCCATTGATGTCATAGCCCGTGATGCGATCGTCCATCTCAAAGGATGCACCACGAAGGCCGCCGCGGTTGAGAGAACCAACCACAATCTTGCCCTCGAGGCAACCGAGCAACGCAAGGTCATCAATGATGTCAGGGGTACCAAGTACACCGTCAACGCCTGGGCGTGACAGCGCGGTGGCTAGACGCTCAATCAGGTCATAACGGTTTGCCATGGCGCGAGGATTGTCTCGAACCGCAACTGCATTTCGAGCCGGGTGGTCGGCGGCAACGATGAAGAGTCTGCCATCCCCCTGAATAACCTCGCGGCGGGAACGAGCCGCGTAAATCTCGGCCAGTTTTTCAGGGTGAGCAGCGCGGGTCTCGCGCAACTTGGCAAAGTCGAGTGACATTACTTCATCCCTTTCAAGATCTCTTCTACCTCTTCGAAGCTCGGCATAGCCGTTGAGCATTCGAGGCGGCTGGCAACGATTGCGCCGGCTACGTTGGCAAATCTGAGGATGCGCTCAAGCGGCCATTCCTGGAGTAGGCCGTAGCAAAACGCCCCGCCGAAGCTGTCTCCCGCACCTAAACCGTTGATTACGTCAACGAAGTAGGGAGGGACCTCTACGGTTTCGGTTCTGGTCTTGGCCAAAACGCCCTTCGGACCTTGCTTAACCACTGCAAGCTCAAGGCCACGCTCAAGCAGTGCATCGGCTGCACGCATCGGTTCGGTTTCGCCGACGGCAACCTGGCACTCTTCTTTGTTACCAATGGCGATGGTTACCTTGTCAAGCGCGCGGGCCACCTGCTCGGTGGCAAGCTCTGGCGAAGTCCAGAACATCGGGCGGTAGTCAAGGTCGAGGATGGTGTGGTTTTTGCGACCGCGTGCGTCCCAGGCAACATGGTGGGCTGTTCGGCTCGGCTCCTGGCTGAGCCCGGTCACAGTTGACCAGTAGACCTTGGCATGCAGAATCGCATCGAGGTCAAGCTCGTTTTGGTTGATAACCAAGTCCGGAGCCTTCGGCTCACGATAGAAGTAGAGCGGGAAGTCATCCGGAGGGAAGATCTCACAGAAGACCACCGGAGTGGGCAGGCCTTCTACTGGTGATACAAACTCGTCACTCACACCAAGGCGCAGAAGCTCCTTGTGGATGTACTTACCGAATGGGTCATTGCCAGTGCGAGTGATCACAGCAGACTTGAGGCCATACTTGGCAGCTGCAACGGCAACGTTTGTGGCGCTGCCACCAAGGAACTTGCCGAAAGACGTTACGTCTTCTAGACCAACACCGATTTGCAGCGGATAGATGTCAACACCGACGCGACCAATGGTGATCACATCGAATGGAGCGTTACCGTTTGTCATACTTTGTCCTAACATACTTACATTCAAACTCTATAACCCAAGTTTGTTAGATGCAAGCCAGCTCGGTGTTACCGGCGTTTCGTTATGTAACGGTAACTATTCACCTATGTAGTGAAGAAATGCCAGCCGAGCCACCACCACACGATAATGACCGCAAGCCTCGTATTGCGATGGTGCATGATTCTGGCGATAAGGTCGCCGAATGGCGCAACCGATTGAGGCCGGAGCCGCCCTAGCAACCAAAGAGTCACTCCGGCGCCGATGATTACGAGATACTCCCACTCTGGAATTGAGAGGTTCATTTCTTTCTCCAAATCTGCAGCAGACCCACACCAATCAGCATCCAGACGGCAAGAAAAATACCTCGCCCGTATGGAGATTCGAGAACCGGATTCACAATGATCGAGATTGTCGGATAGGTCTTGTCATCCTTGAAGACGTTGGCCCAAATGTAGGCAAAAAGCTCACTTACACACATCAGCACCGCGAGCGTCAGCCAAGCCCAACGAGTTTGGTTCATCACCTTTGTCGAAGAGGGCTTTGGGCCGTGGTCACGGTAGTAAACCAGAGACAAGGCAATTGGCGCCAGCGCGAGAAGTAGAACAACATCTTGCCAACCTCCACGTTTGGAGAAGAATAAAACTGAAACTGCGATGGCAATTGCCAAAAGCACTGATAAACGCCCGAACTTCGGCCGCTCAGGCATCGACCACCTGAACCACTTTTTCCAGTCGGCGATCAGAATCAAACTTCCCACCGCAAAAACAAGCGCATCGCCCAAGGCGCCGCGCATCACATGGAAGCCGACCACAAAAATCATTGGCGGTAACCACGGGTTCATGCCTGCCAGAAGTCGCTTCACAGCCCTAGCCTAAAGCCAAACTAAACTGAAGCAATGCTTAGCGTTAGTGTGGTGATTCTCACCCAGGGAACCCGAAATGATGACCTTCACCACATTTGGCACGATGTGCTGTCACAGTCGGTCAAACCTAAGAACATCGTCACGGTAGTAAATTGCGAATCAGTCGACCTGGGTGCGATTCCGGCCGGAATCACTGTCGTTGAGACCGGCGTCAACCTTGGGATTCCAGCCGGCCGAAACTTTGGCGTTCGAGGCCTAGCTTCAACACCAGGTCTCAAATCGGACCTGATCCTCTTCATCGACGACGATGCCTACATTCTTGGCGAAGACTTTATTGAACGAGCCATCAAAATCTTCGAAGCGAATTCACAACTGGGCCTGGTTCAGCCGAAGGTCCTAACGCGCGTCGGCACCAGCGATGAAACCGACGAAACTGGCCCTCGCTACTGGATTCCGCGTGCCAATAAAACTTCAACTATGGATTCATTCCCGGCATTCTCCGTGTGGGAGGGCGCAACCGTCATTCGATGGGAAGCGTTCATTCAGTCCAATGGCTGGGCGGAGCCGATTTTCTACGCCCACGAAGGAACCGACCTAGCTTGGCGGGTGTGGAATTCGGGCTTCGAAACTCGTTACGAACCTCGCCTTGCGGTAAGTCACCCACCGGTCGGGCCGGAGCGCCACGATAAGAGCATCTGGTTTGGAATGCGCAACAAGGTAGTCATGGCTCGACGCAACTTGCCGCTGCCATTCCTAGTGATTTATCCATTAGCCTGGTTTGCCCTGGACTTTGTGAAGATCATGATCGGTAAAATCCCGCACCCATCAGGCAAGTATGCAATCAAGACTCAACTTCGCGAGCTTTTCAAGGGCCTGTTTGCCGGCATGCGCATGGACTTGTCTGACCAGGGATATGTTTTCGATGCGGCCGCTGTTCGACGCAAGTTGACCTGGAAAACGATCGGCGTCATGGCCAAACACGGCCGTCCGCCGTTTATCTAAAAGGCTTGTGCCAGCCGAACTTCGATCAGGCGTTTGATCAAAGCCTCGTCCAGCGGTTCATCAATGGTGAAATGCAGCGCCCCTGAGGTTGTCACATAGCCCGACACCTCGGCGGGAATTGCTTTGAAGACCTGGCCACTGAACGGAAAGTAAGAAATGTGATTCTTGTAGGCCGCGAAGCCTGCGATTCCTTTGCCATCGACCTTGAAGCAGGGCACCTGATAAGAAATGCACTCCACCGCCTCGGGAATTACCGACAAGATTCGTTTTCTAACTTCGGCTAAAACCGAACGCTGCGGTTCCGAGATCGTGTCCAAGTAATCATCGATTGCATTCATGGATTTTTTTCAGAGCGCTGGCGCCGTGGGCGACTATTTAGCGCCAAGCAGCGAGAATAAGGCCCATCACGGTGAGGCTTACGATGTCTTGACCGATTTCAAGCAACCAAACCCGGAAACCCTGGCCACCAAACAAACGGTGTGAAATCGATGTCGCGGCACCGATACCGAAGCCTAGAAAAGCGCCGGCGATTCCGCCATTCAACACTCCGAAGTTCGGGTCGACCTTGAATTCAAATTCAAGGAAAATAGCAAGAGTAACTGCCTGGATGAACGCGGCTGCAAAGGTTGAACCAAAGATTGCGCCCATGTTTGAACCACCGGCAGCATCCTCAGGGCGCTTACCCTGAAGCTTCCACCAGATTGGGAAGAAGGTCTTTGGGCCGAACCAAACGGCTCCGATGATGATGCCAGCAACGCCTGCGACTGCAATGGCAGCCCAATTCAATTCAGTGAAAATCATGCCTAAACTCTACGCGGATTTGGCAGCGATAAGAGCGGGATTTTGAGTTGAAATTTAGCTTCGTGGGCGAAGGGTAGCGACCATCGGGCAAACAAATGGGTCAACGTTGTTGCTGAGGCCAACCTTACTCAGGTACTTGATGATCACGACATAACTCGAGATCAGGTTCATCTCGATTAGTGGGATGTCATTCTGGCGGCAGTACTCCCCGACGATTTGGTGCGCCTTGCGAAGGTTCGGGCGGGCCATCGACGGAAAGAGGTGGTGTTCAACCTGGTAGTTCAAGCCACCCATAAGGTTGTCTTTCAACCAGCTGCCACGGATGTTCCGGCTGGTCAGCACCTGACGAGAGAAGAAGTCTAGTTTCGAGTCTTTTGGCACCAAAGGCATGCCTTTGTGGTTCGGCGCGAATGCCGCACCCATGAAGAAACCGAAGATCATCATCTGGAAGACCCAAAGAGCAATTGCCCAGAGCCAACCAAAGATGAAACCCATTGCCACGTATGGCGCTGCTTGACGAACAACCATGAGGCCAAATTCAAGTAGGCGGGTCTGCAGTGGCTTTTCCTTACGAACTAGACCAGCAAATGAATCTAGAAGCAGGTCGAAGCCAGTTAGGAAAAGCAGGAAAGGAAAAAGGTACCCCTGACGCTCGCTGAGCCAGCGTTCAAGACCCTTCTTGGCATTGCGAGACTCCGGGGTGAAGCTAAGAATTCGGATGGCGATATCTGGGTCGGCATCGATCTGGTTTGGCACCTTGTGGTGTTGATTGTGCTTCTTCATCCAGAAGCCATAGCTGAGGCCGGCGAAAAGGTTGGCAAGAACTAGACCAAGGGCATCGTTGGCTTTATTGCCGCGGAAAACCTGACGGTGAGCAGCCTCGTGTGCAATAAACCCATACTGGGCAGAAAGAATGCCGAGCAGACCGGCAACACCGAAACCAGCAATGATCCAAACCGGGTTTTCATTGAACGCCTGGCCGATGAAGGCACCTGCTGTCCAAAGGCCCGAAGCTAGGACCGAAATCACGCCTAGACGAATCAAGTAGAAGCTTGGCTTCTTCTTCATCAAACCCGCGGCCTTGACCCGCGTCAGCACCTCGTTGAAGTGGGTTACGGATTTGGTCCCTACGGCGATGCTCATCCTCTAAGACTAAGTCGCGCGTAGCTAATAATCCCCCGATTCACCGGTGATTCACAGTTTGGTTATAACTATTCGATGAACGCTGAGCCGAGTTCAGAAAATACATCTTCGAATGAGTCTTGACTCAACAGGCGACGGCCTTGGTATTGAGCGCCAAAGATCCGGATGCAAGCAGTCAGGATAGCGGGAAAACGTCTGCCGGAAGTAGTCGTGGAGCACGATTGCCATCATGACCAAACATGGTCGCCCAACAATCGTTTACGTTTTCGATGCTGGATGATTAGCAGAGCTAAGCACAAGGCCAACAAGTGCAAGCGTGAGGACTACTGTGATGTTGCCAAAACCGAAACCAAGACCACCCTTGGCAACATCGGCGCCCACCCAGTCGGCAAAGCTCGCCCCAAATGGGCGGGTAGCGATGTATGCCAACCAAAACCACATTGCGCTCCCTCGAACCTTAAGCGTGTAAGCAAACAGCGGAATTGCAAAAACGCCTGCAAACAGAAATCCTGAGTTCAAATAACCAAGATTCAAGGTTCGAGCGGTCATGTCCCCGGCGGCAGTGCCGAGGGCAAATGTTGTCAGCACGGTAAGCCAATAAAGGGACTCTCGTCGACCGGTGTTGATTGATGAGATT
The DNA here is from genome assembly GCA_947453465.1 of Microbacteriaceae bacterium. Lineage (GTDB taxonomy): Bacteria > Actinomycetota > Actinomycetes > Actinomycetales > Microbacteriaceae > Rhodoluna. The sequence goes on from CANGGL010000002.1 coordinate 36,408, forward strand.
GCAACCGTGCCCTCTAGCTTCCACCAAATGAAGAAGGTTGCACACAGCAAAACTGTGAACACGACGGTCGAAGCCAAGTATGGAACCCCAAAACCAATGTGGACAATGTCAGCTGCCATGGTCCCAAAGATGCTAACCATGGCGACCGAAATCCAATAAATCCATTTGGAGAATCTCTGGGATCGCAACTGTGCAACCAGCGCTGCAGCAAACACTAGGGCACCGAGGCCAACAGCAGGAACGTTGCCTAAGGTTCGAACTAGAAAATCCGAGGCAGCCTCTCCCATACCGGTTGTGACGATTTTGATAGTCCAAAAAAGAGTCACGATAGCTGGTAGCTTGCTTGGCCGAACTTCAAGCCAGGATGTTCTCGACATCCCGCTAACTTATCGGTTATTTCAGCGAGTTTGCTCCAAAGCTAAGGTCGCGGCGGGAGCAGACGTGCTGCCAGAGCGGAAACTCCATGGTCCCAGCAAGCTTTCAGATTCATTCTGTAACCTCTTGGATTATGAGCGCAATCAGCAACCTCCTGAAGAATAATCCTGCAGTCAAGACTCTGTCGAAAATCTACGGCAGCCTCGAGCAGATCAAGAAGAACTCTGAAGTTACCAGGATGGCCGCCGCCAACCCGTATCTGGCAAAGGTTCGAGACTTCAATAATTCGGCTCAGCTGTCGTTAAGTGAAACTATGGCAGTACTGGCCGAAGAACAAATCTCGTTCGCAAGATTTGGTGATGGTGAACTGAAACTAATGCTTCGCCCAACCTACAAACTCGCCTTCCAAAAGAACTCGGAAGCCCTTCGCAAGTCGCTGACCGAAGTCATTGACCTTGCCAAGAAATCCCCAAAAAAACTTTTGGTTGGGTTTCCTCAGACCTACCAAGATTTGCACTGGTCGGGGGTCTGGGTAGACATCGCTGATGAAACTCTCGAAATGTTTGAAGGCATTACCCGAACTGGCAACGCTCACGTTACCCGCCCGATTTTTTTCGAAGATTTAGGCCAGGCAGGCGTGGATTTGTGGCGGGCAGTTTGGTCGGGCAAGCGAGTAAGAGTTATCACCGGCAAGGGGTCTCGATTTGAACTTACGGAAGCCCTGTTCGACAACGTCGAATCGGTGACATATACCTACTCAACGGCTGCGCATGCATTTGAAGACATTGAACGTCTCAAGGTTGATCTTGCCCAGACCGACGACGAACTTTATCTGATTGCCCTAGGCCCGGCCGGAACTATTTTGACTGCCGAACTGGCTAAAGCCAGTAAGTGGGCAATTGATCTCGGCCACATCAGCGACAGCTTTGAGAACGTCTTCAAGGGCGCAGTTCGGCCAGAACTCAAGCCGGTTATCAAGAACTAGCGGTCTAGGCAATCTCTAGTTACGAGGCTGAAGCTTGGCGAATGCCCCTTTACTTTCATACTCACGGACAACTCCCAGTTACTCAAGGGAAAATTAGGCTTTGTGAAAAAACTACCTACAACCTCACTTACCGCCCTGGCGATTTTGGCGCAAATCTGGGGTGTCACTCCCGCTGCTGAGGCCGCGACGATTGAAGTTTCGGATCAAGTTACGCTCTCCAGCCCTACAGCTTCAGATGTTTCCTTCAATGCGATTGCAACCTGGAATCCGCTCAAGCGCTCAGCTTGCCTGTATGACGTAGCAAGCCTCAAAGTCCCGACTGATTCTGCTGAACCCTGGGCAATTCCCTCAGATTGCCGAAGCTGGACACCACCGGTCGGAACTGCCTCGGGAATCTACGTAGCAAGCTGGGATTTGGGAAAGTCAAAGGCTTTGCTGACTCTCAGCTCGGAGCCGCTTGCAACCAAGCGCAAGCGAATATTGGTTATCGTCCCTGATTTCACTTGGCAGGCCTACAACTTGGTTAAAAATGGCAACTTTTACTTCGAGGATGTCGGTAAAAAGTCCGCCAACTTCTCCGCACGCAAACTCAATCTCTTGAGGCCGCTGAACTTTAGCGTGGTTGGTGACCCCTTGAACTACCCTTCGGCCCCTCAACTCTACCCATCCGCAAACCCGATCCAGTTCTTGAGGTCACACTTTGAAAATGTTGACGTAGTCTCCCAATCAAACCTGGATGAGTACCCGTACGAACTTGCCAACTACCAAACCGTAGTGCTTTATGGGCACGACGAATATTGGACAGCCAAAGAAAAACTCGGGCTGGAAAATGCCGTCTATGCGGGCACTTCGCTACTCAACCTGAGCGGAAACACCGGTTATCGCAAGCTCGTTCGCGATGGAGCAGTGATTGGATTCGAACCTTCAACACCCGAACATCCAAAAACCTCCATCTGGGGTGAGTTGCCGGGTGATTCGACCGCGAGCAAATTGATTGGTGCGGTTTATCTAGGTGAACCTTTCAATAAGCGTCAAAAGAGTCCCGTGTTTGTTAGCACTCAAACGTTTCGCGCCTTAGTCAAGGATGGCGTTCCAAAATCGATAAATCGTGGCAACTTACATCGACTCCTCCGAGGCATGATTGTCAAAAACTCTGCAAATCCATTGTTCAATGGCACCGGGCTCAAGAATGGCGACTTCTTTGGAGCTGCAAGCCGAGTTATGGCAGTTGAACTTGACGGAATTCCTGAGACCCCAAACGGGGCCTTCGAATCGAGCTTCACCCACAGATTTGGCCAAACTTCAATTTCAGCTGCGGCCGACGCCTGGGCAAACGCGAGGTCATCTGGAAAAAGTCGAGCCTGGCGGGTTGGGCAGCTGATCCAAACCACGTTTGGCTCTGGCAAAATCTTTACTGCGGGCCCAATCGGCTGGACCAGAGCGCTTGTTTCAGGTGACCAAATCGTTGACAGAATTACTCTCAACGCCCTCAAGTATTTAGGCCAAGAACCGACTGGATAGTTCGACAAAGACGTCCTCGAGCAACTCATCTAGATAACCTCTAGACACCGGGGCTTTGGCATCATGCAGCAAAAGCGTGGCAGCGTCGCGCAGCTCTTGGAGAGAGCCACCATCGGTCTCTAGAGCGCGGTCTCGGCCGGCGAAGTGAAGCTCAAGTGAAATCAGCAAATTTCGTAGATAGTACTTCTGCTGCAGTTCGGTCACTGCCTGCTTGTCGAGAGCCTCAAGCTGAAGGTCAAAGCTTTCTTTCGCATTCCAGACATAGTCGCCCGGAAACTTTCCGTTGTCGAACATTAGTTGGCCGCCAGGAAGTCGGCTAGCGACTGAAAGTAGCTGTGCATGCCAACGGTAGTGGCTTCGATTTGCTCGGCTGGCATCTCGCCAAACTGGGAGAATTTCACCCAAGAGTTGTTACCACGCGATTCAAACTCAACGACAATCTTGTGGTGCGGAGCATTCTCGTCGAGCGCTAGCCACTCGTCTTTCGACTGGGTGTAGCTCATGGTGTGCTCGAGACGCTCGAGCGGAGTTATCTGTTTGTACCAACCGAAGAAGTAGGCAACGAATTCGAAGGCAGGAACATCTACCGCGACGGTCCAAAGGCCACCCTCAACCGGCACCGAGGTCACGGTTCCAGGAACAACCTCAAGTTCGGTCGGGTGGTACCACTGTTCGAGTTCACTCGCAGTAGTCCAGGCCTGCCACAGGCGTTCAATTTCAACCGGATACTCGCGCTCTACCGAGTAAAGGTAATCGTGCTTCATGCTGCCCCTTTCGGCGCCTAGGCCTGATGGCCACCTTGCGGAATGACTAACTAAACGTTGAAGCGGAACTCGACTACGTCTCCATCTTTCATGACGTAGTCCTTGCCTTCCATGCGAACCTTGCCGGCAGCCTTGGCGTCAGCCATCGAACCGGCGCTGACTAGGTCGTCGTACGAAACGATTTCCGCCTTGATGAACCCGCGCTGGAAGTCGGTGTGAATCACACCGGCAGCCTGTGGCGCTGTCCAACCCTTGTGGATTGTCCAGGCACGAGCCTCTTTCGGGCCAACGGTTAGGTAGGTCTGAAGGCCGAGGGTGTCAAAACCGATGCGAGCCAACTGGTTTAGGCCCGACTCATCCTGGCCAAGTGAGGCAAGGAGCTCTTCGGCTTCTTCAGGTGATAGGTCAATCAGCTCAGACTCAACCTTGGCGTCAAGGAAAACCGCTTCGGCTGGCGCAACCAAGTCGGCGAGCGCCTTCTTCTTAGCAGCGTCGGTCAAGATCGACTCATCAACGTTGAAGACATAGATGATTGGCTTGGCCGTCAACAAGCCAAGGTCCTTGATCGGAGTCAGGTCCACCTTGCTCGAAGAAAGCGGGTTGCCGGCGTCCAAAACTGCCTTGGCCTCATCGATTGCTTCAAGAGCCGCAGGCTCCATCTTCTTGCCCTTGACTTCTTTTTCAATGCGCGGGCGAGCCTTGTCGAGGGTCTCCATGTCGGCAAGAATCAGCTCGGTGTTGATGGTCTCGATGTCGCTCTTCGCGTCAACCTTGCCATCCACGTGAATCACATCGCCGTCTACGAAACCACGAACCACCTGGGCGATTGCGTCGGCTTCACGGATGTTTGCGAGGAACTTGTTACCCAGCCCTTCGCCCACCGATGCGCCGCGAACGATGCCGGCGATGTCGACGAATGAGACCGGTGCAGGCAATAGCCGCTCCGAACCATACATGTCGGCGAGACCCTGAAGACGAGGGTCTGGAAGGTTGACAACACCGATGTTCGGTTCGATGGTTGCGAACGGGTAGTTCGCCGCCAGAACGTTGTTCTTGGTCAGTGCATTAAAGAGGGTCGACTTGCCAACATTTGGCAGTCCCACGATTCCGATAGTTAGAGCCACGAGGGTCAAGTCTACCGGCGCCGACGGCATTCACCGATGTCTTGCTCTGGCAGACTTGTGCCGTGCCCCTTAACTTTGTTGCCATCGACTTCGAGACCGCCAACGGTTCACCGGCTAGCCCCTGTGCGGTTGGTCTGGTTCGCGTGCGTGACGGCAAAATTACCGAATCGGTGGCCACACTGATTCAACCGCCCTACCCGAACAACTGGTTCCACGAGGGCAACATTCGGGTTCACGGCATTAGACCAAGTGACGTGGATGGCGCTCCGGAGATGCATGAGGCGCTGGCGTTCATCCTTGAATTTGTCGGCGACGACCCACTGGTGGCACACAACGCCCCCTTTGACATGGGCGTGCTGCGCAAGAGCGCCGAACTGATCGAGTGGCCGCTCAGGCAAATTGACTACACCTGCTCGCTGGCCATCTCACGCAAAACCTACAACCTCGAGAGTTATCGACTAAACGCGGTGTCTTATGCGATTGGGCACGAAGAATTCAAACACCACGATGCGCTTGCCGACAGCGATGCCTGCGCCCGCATCATCCTCCACGCGGCAGACCGCCACGGTGCCGAAACCATGGATGAATTGCTAACCGCAACCAAGCAGGTTTGGAAAAAACTGGTGGCTCAGGTCTAGTTGCCTCAGATGCATTAGTTTTCGAGGGCCTGGATCTTGGGTAGCGTCACGCCAAGCTGCTTCAGCCGGTGATACCAGTCCCCGACCATACCTCGGCTGAAGTCCAGTGAGATGTGCGATGAGTCTCGGTAAACATAATTACCCTTGATCATTGCCGGGCAGCGCCCATTCTGGCAATACAAATCCGTGAAGTCCAGGGTCAACGCACCCGGTGGGCTTGAGGCAGCCCGCTGCGCCAAATCAGCGATGAAGGCATTCATTTCGGCCATCGAGCACTTGCTGGCGTCATAAACCGCAGATTCCCAGCAGTCGCGCATCCGCTTATCCATGTTCACACCATCACGGATGGCAACCAGGGTTGAGCCGCGCTTCTGTAAAGGCTCCCAGGCAGACTTGAAACCGGCAACTACGGCACTTTCAGATTGACCATCTCGCTCGGTGGCTCGCACCGCGGTGAAATAGCTGGTCAGCACGAGGTCGTATGGCTGCTCTGCAGCGAGGCGCTTCTGCAGGTTGATATTCCACTGTTGACAGGTCTGGCCGCGGGCCGAATCACTTCGTCGCTCCAAGTTGAATGAACAGCTAGCCTTGTAGGCAAGGTTCAATTCAAAGTGGCCATTTTCAGCCAAGAACTTCCAGGCACCCAGGTGCATCGCCGCATGAGAGTCGCCGACCAACAGCACACGGTAGTCGGCGCCGATGCGGCCATACTGGCAGATTTTGACTTCAACCGACTCGGCATCTGTCATGCATTTGTGATTCGGGTCTGCGGTGTCACTCTTGGCCCGGTCAAGCGTTGGCGGCAGGTAACTTTGTTTGAGATTGGCCATCGATGCCGAGACGGCGCCGGCGCCGCTGATTGCCAGCAGAACGATTGATATTGCCGCCGCCAAAGCGAAGGTGAATCGAGGCTTGCGCCGGGTTAGGGCCGGCAAAGTTCTGAAACGGTCTTCCATGAAGCGCTTGCTGAGATAGGCGAGAACGTAGGACGCGACCAGGATCGAGATGAGCTCGTAGGCGCGCAACTGATAACCAGTTGCCCAGGGCAGAAGAATAATGAGCGGCCAGTGCCACAGATAGAGGCTGTAACTGATTTGACCGGTGAACGCGATTGGTCTGAGGCCGTAGAGACGGTCTAACCAGGCAGGCAAGCTTTGAACGCCGGCCAGGATGACGGCCGCAGTTCCGAGAGCCGGGAGCAGCGCAGCCCATCCGGGAAATGCGATCTTGTCGTTGAACGCGAGAGCCGATGCGATTATGGCCGCGAAACCCAAGAGGCTCAGCGCAACTTGCGCCTTGTTGGTTAGACGGATTTTGTGACCAAGTAGCGCCACCAGTGCCCCGAGGCCGAACTCCCAAACTCTGCCCAGGGTGGTGAAGTAGGCGAGGCTCGGCTGGGCATAGCTGACGAAGAGTGAATAAGCGAAGGACCCCAGAGTGGCAATCAGAAGGGTGTGCTTGAAGGCCCTCGTTGAGTTTCGTGGAAATGCCGAAGCTAAGACCGTGAGCAGCAACGGCCAGAGGATGTAGAACTGCTCTTCGACGGCGAGAGACCAAAAGTGCTGAAAGGGGCTGGTAGCCGAAGCAAAATAATCGGTTGCCGAACCGGCTAACTGCCAATTCTCAAAGTAGAAGGTACTGGCCACGGCCTCAGCGAAGAAGGCCTGACCTGTGAAACTTGGCACAAAAACAATGACAGCCAGTGTCGTGATGCCGATTACGAACAACGCCGCGGGCAGCAGCCTACGAATGCGCTTTGCCCAAAACTGAGCCAGATGCACCCGGCCGCGGTCGGCCACCTCAGAAAATAGCGAACCGGAAATCAAATAGCCGGAAATGACAAAAAATACGTTAACCCCGGCGAATCCACCGGATAGGCGGTTGGGCCAGAGGTGGAAAATCACCACCATCAACACCGCGGCAGCGCGCAGCGCCTGGATGTCAAGCCGGATTGGTCGCGAAATGCTCATTGTTGGTGAGTTTACCCTCCAATAAATGTCGGAGGCAGGTGAAATACTCGGGGCATGGAGTCTTTTATTTTTCTTGGCATCGGCTTGCTCGCCGGCGCCCTCATCGGCTGGCTCGTTGCCGGCCGCCGCTCTGGCAGTTTGGCCAGCGGTAATGACCAGATGTTGCTCACGGCTCAGGCCGAGGTTCAAAACCTGAGAGTTCAACTTGCCTCGACCGAAGCAACTGCGAATGGCCTCCAGGCTCAACTTGCACAAAGCGCCGCCGAGAAGCGCGAACGTGACGAGCGTGACCGCGAGGAAAACAAACTTCTTCAGGCCCTAGCCCCGGTAAAGGTGCACCTCGAACAGATGCAACTAACCGTTGCGAGCCTCGAGAAGGAGCGCACCGAGCAGTTCGGCTCAATTCAGCAGCAACTGAAATCTGCCATCGAATCTGACGAACAATTGCGCAAGCAGACTCAGGCCCTGTCTCAGGCACTGACCTCAAACAACGTTCGCGGCGTCTGGGGTGAGGCTCAGCTACGCAAGCTGGTTGAGCTTGCCGGCCTGATCAAGCACGCCGATTTCGATGAACAAGCCACCATCAGCACCAACGCTGGCGCCGGTCGCGCCGACATGGTCATCAATCTTCCGGGCGGCAAGTCACTTGCCATCGACTCGAAAGTTCCATTCAGTGCTTATCAAGAGGCTTCGGCAATCTCTGAATTGGCGACCGGCGAGGAAGCTGCTAGACGCTCCCGCCTCATTGGCGAACATGTGAAAGCTGTGAAGGCCCACATCGATGCCCTGGGCACCAAGTCTTATTGGTCTGGCCTAGATTCCAGCCCGGATTTCGTGATCGCCTTCATCCCTAGCGAGTCGCTACTCTCTGCGGCTCTCGATGCCGATCCGGCCTTGCTCGAATACGCGTTCAAGAAGAACGTCGCTCTCGCTTCTCCGGTGAGCCTGTTCTCGGTTTTGAAAACCATCAACTTCATCTGGCGCCAAAATGCCGATGAATCTTCGGTGCGCAACATGATCAAGCTAGGAAAAGAGCTCTACGAACGAGTCGGTAAAGTCGCCGAACATGCCGACAAACTTGGCCGCTCGATCACGACAACCGTCAAGGATTACAACCAGTTCGTCTCCAGCCTCGAGGGGCGCATGCTGGTTACCGCTCGCAAGCTAAACGACCTAGATGAAAACGCGCTGGGCACAGAAGAAATCCAGAGCCCCAAAGAGCTAGAGATTGCGCCGGTCCAACTAACTGCCAGCGAGTTGACCAGCCCTCCAGAAATCCAGAAATAAGGCCCGATTCGGTATACTTTTCAAAGCGCTCGACAATGATGTTTGCAGCCTGAAGTAATCCGATTTTCTATCGATTTCGGGATCCATCAAAAGCATTCGAGGAGTAAGCATGTCTGGATTGAACGCAGGGGCAGTTGTTACCCTGACCCCAGCACCGACGCTTGACCGCACCTACTACGTAAACCACCTCATTGAGGGTGGCGTCAACCGCGCTGAAGGCGTTGCCGAAGAACTTGCCGGCAAGGGCATCAACGTAACCAAGGGCCTTCACCTAGTCGGAATCAACGCTCCTGGCGTCGTACCAATTGGCAACGCCGACCCTGGCGTTCTAAACCGCACCGGTTACGCAGACACCCTGGTTCCACTCTGGATCGAAGGCACCCTTCGAGTTTCAACCACTATGGTCATTCACAACGGTGCAACTACCAAGGTAAACGAGGCACCTCGCCCGCTTTCAGAGGAAGACTGGGCTTCGGTTGTTGCACTAACCGAGAAGACCGTCATCGAGAGTGGCGCAAAGTGGCTCGTCATCGCCGGAGCACTTCCGGTTTACAAGTCAACCGGCACCTTCGTTGACCTGCAGCCAATTTTCGACAAGATGAAGTCACTCGGAGTCCGCGTTGCGCTAGACACCTCAGGTGAGCCACTTCAGTACTGGGCGCGCCGCGGTGCAGCCACCGTCATGAAGCCAAACGCCGAAGAACTTGCCTCGGCAGTGGGTCGCACCCTCCACACGCTCGGTGACGTCATCGATGCCGCCCGTGAAGTTTGCGCGCACGGCGTCAAGTGCGTTCTAGCCAGCCTCGGTGCCGATGGCATGGTTGCTGTCACCGCAGACGGAGCATGGCACGCACGCACACCTCCGGTTCACGTCATCAACACAGTTGGCGCCGGCGATGCAACTCTTGCCGGTTTCCTTTCTGCTGTTGTAACCAACCCGGTTGCCGAAGATGCCTACGGCGTCGGTTTCGATGTTCCTCACGGCGTTGGCACGGCTGTTCAGTGGGGTGCCGTTGCGGTTACGCAGCCAACCTCAGGCCTTTCGAGTGTTGACCACCTACCTGAGTCGATCATCACCGAGACCCCGAACCGCGACGCACTTCTAGAGGAGCCAGCCCAGGGCTAAGCTCAGCTGACTCTCGGCAGGGTCATCTCGATTACCCGAGGCCCATCTAGGGCGCTATCCAAGATGAAACTCTGCAAGTCCAGCGTTGATTCATTCACCCGCACGCCGCGGGTCAGGATTCCATCGGTGATTCCGGTCAAGACAAAGATAAATTTTTCGCCCGAAACCAGGTCATCCAATTCAAACTTGGCTTCAAGGTCGTAGCCCGCGGCGAGCGCGCGTTCAATTTGATCAACATCCTGTGGGGCAAACCGTGTTTGCATGAATCCGCCCAAAATTCTAACCGCGACGGCAGCAACTACACCTTCGGGCGAGCCACCAACACCAAGCATCAGGTCAACTCCGCTTGCCGGGGTGGCTGCGGCAACAGCCATCGCAATGTCACCCTCGTCAAAGCGAACCCACTGTGCACCAGCTTCTTGAACCTCGGAAATCAGCTCAAAGTTTCGGGCTTTGTTGATGACCGCTACGCGCAATTCTTCAATCGGCTTATCCAGCGCAAGTGCCAGAGCTTGAATATTCTCAGACGGGCTTGCATCGATGTCGAGTACTCCCCTGCCCGCCGGCCCACTGACAATCTTCTTCATCATGTAGACCTCGCTCGACTCAAGCATTGAGCCACGCTCGGCGGCAGCCATCACAGCCACAGCACCGGGAATCCCCTCGGCAGCCAAACGAGTGCCGTCCACCGGATCAACCGCGATGTCCCACTCGACTAGCTCTAGGGACGCACTGAAATCTGGGTGGCCGATCAACTCGCCGTTGAACAGCATGGGCGCTTCATCCTTCTCACCCTCCCCAATGATTACTACTCCACCGAATAAAGCCTTAGCGAGTGAAGCCCTCATCGCGTCTACTGCCGCACCATCTACGGCCAACTTGTCTCCGCCGCCAACATGCGGCCAGGCCGCAACGGTCGCTGCAACCGTGGCTGCCAAAATGTGCCTGGTGGGCTGGTGTGCATTCGATAGCGGCATGGCTTCTTTCCTGAGCAGACAAACCTGCATCCTTGCTAACATCTTATTAAGCCGCCGATGATGTCGTTTACCCCATAAAGAACTTAGGAGTTCAGCTATGCCAGTAGCATCACCAGACCAATACCTTGAAATGCTTGACCGCGCTAAAAAGGGCGGCTTTGCCTACCCAGCAATCAACGTTTCTAGCTCACAGACTCTAAACGCAGCACTTGCCGGCCTAGCCGAAGCGGGTTCAGACGGCATTCTTCAGGTAACCACGGGCGGTGGCGACTACTGGTCTGGCCCAACCGTTAAGAACATGGCTTCAGGCGCGGCTGCAATGGCAGCCTTCGCTCGCGAAGCAGCAAAGAACTACGGCATCACTGTTGCTCTGCACACCGACCACTGCGCCAAAGACCAGCTAGACAAGCTAGTTCGCCCACTAATCGCAATCTCACAGGAGCGAGTGAAAGCCGGCCAGGACCCACTATTCAACTCACACATGTGGGACGGCTCAGCTGTACCTATGGCCGAGAACCTAGAAATCGCCAGGGAGATGTTGAAGCTGACCAGCAACATCGGTGCGGTTCTTGAAATCGAAGTTGGCGTTGTCGGCGGCGAAGAAGATGGCGTTGAAGGCGCAATCGATGAGCACCTATACACCACCCCTGAGGACGGCCTGATGACCGCTGAGGCTCTTGGCCTAGGCGAGAACGGTCGCTACATGGTTGCTCTTACCTTCGGCAACGTTCACGGTGTCTACAAGCCAGGCAACGTTCACCTACGCCCAGAGTTGCTCGGTGAAATCCAGGCTGCAGTTGGCGCAAAGTATGGCAAAGATAAGCCATTCGACCTAGTCTTCCACGGTGGCTCAGGCTCAACCCCTGAAGAAATTGCACTCGCAGTCTCACACGGTGTTATCAAGATGAACATCGACACCGATCTTCAGTATGCCTTCACTCGTCCAATCGCTGACTGGATGCTCAAGAACTACGATGGCGTTCTAAAGGTTGATGGCGACGTCGGCAACAAGAAGGTTTATGACCCACGCGCTTGGGGTAAGGCAGCAGAAGCCGGCATGGCCGCTCGAGTTATCGAAGCCGCGCAGCAGCTTGGCTCTGCTGGCAAGACCCAGGGTTAATCCCCTGTAACAAGTTCAAAAACGAATAAGCCCGCTGTTAGACAGCGGGCTTATTCGTTTTAAGCGTGAATTCCTTGCGTGCTAAGAGCGCTTAGTCTTGTTGCTCACATCGGTGCCGGCTGCTTTTAGTTCCTTGCGAAGCTCTGGCGGCAATGAGAATTGGATGTCTTCCTCGGCAGTTTGAACCGTTCGCACATCTCCATAACCGCGTTCGGCTAGATGAACCAACACTTCGTCTACTAGTTCTTCCGGAACAGAGGCGCCGGATGAAACTCCAACGGTTCCAACGCCGTCAAACCACTCATCTTTGATTTCAGAAGCAAAATCGATTCGGTAAGAGGCCTTTGCCCCGGCTTCTAGAGCCACCTCGACCAAACGCACGGTGTTTGAAGAGTTAGCCGATCCCACGACTAGAACAAGGTCCGAGCCGGCACCAACCTTCTTGATGGCAACCTGTCGGTTTTGGGTGGCATAACAAATATCGTCGCTCGGTGGGTTTTGAAGGTCCGGAAACTTCTTTCGAAGCTTCACCACGGTTTCCATGGTTTCATCCACGGAAAGTGTGGTCTGCGATAGCCAAATCAGCTTCTTCGGGTCGCGAACTCGTGCGCCTGCAATCGACTCATCCTTGTCAATAACCTGGACGACCTCTGGAGCTTCTCCGGCGGTACCTTCAACCTCTTCGTGACCTTCGTGACCAATTAGCAGAATGTCATAGTCTTCGGCAGCAAAGCGCTGCACCTCACGGTGAACCTTGGTCACCAGCGGGCAGGTTGCATCGATGGTATTGAGGCCGCGGGCTTCGGCGGCAGCAACCACTGCAGGTGAAACTCCGTGAGCCGAGAAGACCAAGACGGAACCGACCGGAACCTCATCCACCTCTTCAACAAAGATTGCGCCGCGTTTTTCAAGTGACGAAACAACATGCTTGTTATGCACGATCTGCTTTCGCACATAAACCGGAGAACCATAGTGGTCTAGCGCCTTTTCTACCGCAATTACAGCGCGGTCTACGCCGGCACAGTAGCCTCGCGGCGCAGCTAGAAGTACCTTCTTGCCGAAGCCAGAAGTTGAGGTTTCTTGTCCGAGGTCGGCGGTATTCTTGATAACAGTCACCCCTCAATGATAAACGGCGCATTTGATGGACTGTGGTGACTACTCTGGAGGCGAAATGAGCGACTTTGCGGTCAGCGACGCCTCCAAGGTTTCTTCCGAAGAATCTCCGTGGCCGGTTTCACGTCTTTCGGCCACTCTCAAAGACTGGATTGACCGCCTAGGTTACCTCTGGATTGAGGGAGAACTAGCCTCGATCAAAATCGGTCCCTCGAACATGTTCGGCGAACTCCGTGATCTTCAACAAGAGAACAGTGTGTCGATTCACTCTTGGAGCGTGGCAAAGATCCCGGGCGACCTAAAACAGGGCGATCGAGTTCTGGCCCTAATCAAACCGGCGTTCTGGCCCAAGGGTGGCAAACTCACCATGCAGGTGATGGAGATGCGCAAGGTTGGGCTTGGTGAACTTCTAGAGCGCATCGAACGCCTGAGAACGCAACTTACCCTCGAGGGTCTGACCGCCATCGAGCGCAAGCAACCATTGCCGTTCCTGCCAAATTTGATTGGTCTGATCACCGGTAAAAACTCAGATGCCGAAAAAGATGTTTTGCAGAATGCCAAGCTGCGCTGGCCAGACGCACAGTTTCGTGTGATTCACACCCTGGTTCAAGGCGAGAAGGCTGCACCCGAAATTATCTCCGCCATCCAAACGCTTGATGCCGACCCAGACGTGGATGTAATCATCATCGCCCGAGGCGGTGGCTCATTCCTGGACCTCATGGTTTTCAGCGATGAGACCTTGGTGCGCACCGCCGCTCAGGCGAAGACGCCGATTGTGTCGGCGATTGGCCATGAAAATGACCGCCCGGTGCTAGACGATGTTGCCGACCTGCGAGCATCAACGCCCACGGACGCCGCAAAAAGAGTTGTTCCAGACGTTGAAGATGAGCGACACAAGCTCGCTCAGGCCCTGCAGCGAATTCGCCTTCGAGTCGAAGATTACGTTTCAAGCCAGGCAGCCTTTATCGAGCAACTCCGGAGCCGCCCAATCTTGGCCAACCCGCACACTTTCATCGAGGAGAAGGAGATTGACCTTGGCCGTCTCCTCGGCAACATCCGCGACCGATTCACTCAGACGCTCGACCGAGAGACGATGGGTTTAGACCACCTTCGGCAGCAAATCAGATCACTTTCACCCCAATCAACACTCGACCGCGGATACTCGGTGATTCGAGATGAATCCGGTCACGTAATCACCGACGCAGCAGCAGTTTCAGCCGGCACCAAATTGAACCTCAAATTAGCCAAGGGAAGCCTGGCAGTCACGGTAGACCCGAAGAGTTCGAAATAGACTGGAGAGCACAATGAGCGCAGAAAAAGACCCAAACGCAGACGTAGCCAAGATGAGCTATGAGCAATCGCGCGATGAACTTGTGAAGGTAGTTGCCGAACTTGAGCAAGGTTCAGTTTCGCTGGAGGCTTCACTAGCACTGTGGGAGCGCGGTGAAGCGTTAGCAAACCAGTGTGAGTCATGGCTCACCGGTGCCCGCAAGCGCCTGGATGAAGCCATCGAAGCAAAGAAGGCGAAGGCATGAGCGAGGACGCAGCAGCAAAGCGCAGAGCCCGCCAAACAATAAATAATCTGGTTTTGGCGTTGATTGCGTCTCTCGGCGTCATGCTTGCAATCGTTCTTCTGGTTCCGCGCGATGACAGCAACCGAATTCGCCCGGTGGACTACGTTGCTATTGCCGCCGAAGCCCATGCCTCTAGCCAGAAAGACATTGTTGCCCCATTGCTCCCGGATGGCTGGTGGGCAAACTCAGCCCGCTGGTCACCGAAACCAGCCGATGGCGTGCAGACCTGGTACACCGGTTTTGTCGGTCCTAAAAACCAGTACATCGGTCTGACTCAGGCCTTCGGCATCAACCCAACCTGGTTGGCATTTCAGCTCAAAGACAACTCAAAAACCGGAACTCAGGCAATCGGCGACAAAACTTGGGATATTTACGAGGCAACTCAGCCAAATGACCCGCCTAGAACCAAGGACTACATGATGGTCCTGAACTACAACAAAACCGACACCGCCATCATCTATGGAGTGGCCAAGCCACAGGATTTTGTTGACATTGCCACCGCGATTCAGAGCAAGCTCATGGAAGGAGCTAACTAATGAGCGCAAAGACTCCACGCGAAGCCTGGAAGGCGATGTTGGATGGCAACCAGCGATTTGTGTCTGGAGAACTTGCTCACCCGAGACAAGACATCGACCGTCGCGAGGCTCTGGCTCAGAAACAAACCCCTTTTGCGGCTCTATTCGGTTGTGCCGACTCGCGTCTATCCGCTGAAATTATTTTCGATGTCGGTCTCGGTGACTTTTTTGTAGTCCGCAACGCTGGTCAGGTAATCGGAGAAACCATTCTTGGCTCGCTCGAATATGCCGTCGAAGTACTTGGTGTACCAATCATTTTGGTACTTGGTCACGACGAGTGTGGTGCCATTCGGGCCACTATTGATGATGTCGAGGGCAAGCTTCAGGCCGAAGGTGACTTCATCCACAAACTGGTTGACCAGATTCGCCCGACCGTCCTCGAAGCAAATGCTCAGGGCAAATTCGACATCGATGATGTGACCGAATTGCATGTTCAAGACACCATCAACGAAATGTTGACCAGCAGCAAGCTGATTGCGGATGCCGTCAAGGCTGGCAAATTGGCCGTGGTTGGGGCGAACTACAAACTGACTCTGGGTGAAATTCATCCCATCGTCACTATCGGCCCAATCTAAGAACTACAAGCTTTCCAACCTCCAAATCATCGAAAGGTCACTGACTGTGGAATACCGCATCGAACACGACACCATGGGCGAAGTTAAAGTCCCTATTAACGCCCTTTATCGTGCGCAGACCCAGCGCGCGGTGGAGAACTTCCCGATCTCAGGCACCACGCTTGAGCGGGCACACATCGCCGCTCTGGCACAGATCAAGAAGGCAGCTGCAACCGCAAACGCCAAACTTGGTGTCTTGAAGCCTGAAATTGCACAGTCAATCGCAGATGCAGCCGATGCCGTAATCGCAGGCAAGCACGATGGCGAGTTCCCGGTGGACATCTTCCAGACCGGCTCTGGTACCTCTTCAAACATGAACATGAACGAAGTGCTTGCTACGCTGGCGACCGCCCTCTTGGGCTCGGATGTTCACCCGAACGACCACGTGAACGCATCACAGTCTTCGAATGACGTCTTTCCAACCTCGGTTCACGTTGCTGTTACCGCAGCTCTGATTCACGATCTCCTTCCAGCGCTTGACTACCTTGCGGTTTCACTTGAGGAAAAGCGTGAGCTTTGGAAGACTGCCGTGAAGGCAGGCCGCACCCACTTGATGGACGCGACTCCGGTGACCCTCGGTCAAGAATTTGGTGGCTATGCCGCACAGATTCGCTATGCGATCGAGCGCGTTCAGTCAACCATCGGCCGCACCGCTGAGGTTCCTCTTGGTGGAACCGCAGTCGGAACCGGCATCAACACCCCAAAGGGGTTCCCTCAGGAAGTCATCCGCCTTCTTGCCGCGGAAACCGGCCTACCGATCACCGAGGCTCGCGATCACTTCGAGGCTCAGGGTGCGCGTGACGCACTGGTAGAGGCATCAGGCGCATTGCGCGTCTTGGCTGTTTCGCTAACCAAGATCAACAATGACCTTCGCTGGATGGGCTCGGGGCCAAATGCCGGCCTCGGCGAACTACACATCCCTGATCTTCAGCCTGGCTCGTCAATCATGCCTGGCAAGGTAAACCCGGTTGTTCCTGAGGCAGTCATGATGGTTTGCGCACGTGTCATCGGTAATGATGCAACTGTTGCTTGGGCTGGCGCCACCGGAAACTTCGAGCTAAACGTGGCTATCCCGGTCATGGGAAACTCACTGCTTGAGTCGATTCGCTTGCTTTCAAACTCAATGCGCTTGCTAGCTGACAAGACCATTCGCGGTCTAGAGGCGAACCTTGATCGCGCGCGTGCCCTAGCCGAATCAAGCCCGTCTATCGTGACTCCGCTCAACAAGTACATTGGCTACGAGGCCGCAGCAAAGATTGCCAAGCACTCTGTGGCCAAGAGCCTCACCGTACGCGAAGCCACCGTCGAACTTGGCTACGTAGACGGCGAAAGGCTAACCATGGAGCAGCTCGACAAGGCGCTTGACGTTTTGTCTATGACCAGCCCTGGCCTATAAGACTCAAAACAAAACCAACTAGCAAGTATGGGCCGAGCGCAATGCTCGAGCCCATTCTTGCTTTTTGCAGGACAACCATGGCGGTCGCCACCACTCCAGCGAGAACTAACGCGATGGCAAGTGCAACCAGAGGCACGAGCGGACTAAACCAGGCCAGCGCCAGCGTTATCGCGGTGATCAGTTTCACATCACCCATACCCAAGCCCGCATAGCGATTTAGCACTAGCCCGGCCACAAAGGCTGTGACGGCCACGCCAGCAGCCGTGGCTAGGTAGGCCCAGTTTTCGCCTAGCAAAACGGCGAGCACCTGACTGACGATGGTCACCGGAAATGCCGGCAGAGTCAATCGATTTGGAAGGCGATGTTCGCGGATGTCAACTCTCGCCAGCGGCCAGGCCACGGCCATCAAATAAAGCGGGCCAACTAGGCCGAGGAAGTATCCGATTGTCATGTGAAGAGGTTAAGAAAAAAACCTCGACTCGCGTCGAGGTTCTCCACAGTCCTGCTTTGGGCCATACATTTGTCGTTTGCATTGCCGCCAACTATACGGTGTCGCCAACCTTTTCCCACATCTTTGCCATGACCCACCACTGCCCGCCTAGGAAGACGATGTTCAGGTAATCCTGCATGACGCCACCAAACATCTCCAGCTGAGGCTTTACCAGGGCCAGGGTCGGGGAAATCTGATCGAACATCAAAACCTGATCGTTGCGGGCGTTACCGGCATCGTGCGGTGACTGACGACTTGCTACAGCTTCGCGATAAGTTGCGTACGGTCGAATGTTTAGTACCCCACCCTGGGCTGAGTAGAGCACACAGTCCTTGTGGAATACCTTGTCGAACAATTCCATGTCTTGGAAGTGCAAGACCTCGAAATAGTCAGCGATTAACTTCTTGATTCCCGAATCGGCCTGGTCAAAATTCATAAAATCAGGCTAACCCTCCGACAGCACTCGCGCAATTCGCACAACGATAGAAACCGAAACTAGTTGTCCAGCAGATCAGTCACCAGCGCAGCGATTGCCGAGCGCTCTGAGCGGGTCAAAGTGACGTGTGCAAAGAGCGAGTGACCCTTGAGGGACTCAATCACGGCGGCGATGCCATCGTGGCGACCAACCCGCAGGTTATCGCGCTGAGCAACATCGTGGGTCAAAACAACCTTGGCATTCTGACCGATGCGCGAGAGCACGGTTAGCAAAGTATTGCGCTCCAGAGACTGCGCCTCATCGACAATCACGAAGGCATCGTGTAGCGAACGGCCTCGGATGTGTGTAAGCGGAAGAATCTCTAGAAGCCCGCGGTCAACGATGTGCTCGATAACCTCTTTGGAAACCAATGCGCCCAGGGTGTCGAAGATTGCCTGACCCCAGGGGTTCATCTTTTCGTTTTCACTGCCAGGCAGGTAGCCAAGCTCCTGGCCGCCTACAGCGAGAATCGGACGGAAGACAATGATTTTCTTGTGTTGACGTCTCTCGAGAACAGTCTCTAGGCCGGCTAGCAGCGCCATTGCCGACTTGCCGGTACCCGCACGACCACCAAGGGAGACGATGCCAACATCGGAATCTAGCAGCAGGTCGATTGCCAGACGCTGCTCGGCCGAACGGCCGTGCACCCCAAAGACATCGCGGTCACCGCGAACCAAACGGACCTTGCCGCCCTTTTCAACTCGGCCAAGTGCGCTGCCGCGTTCGGAGGAAATTACTAAACCGGTGTTCACCGGCAGGTTGGCAACCTCCTTGTGAACGATCAACTCGGTGTCGTAGAGATCATTCATCTCATCGCCAGAGAGGCTCAGCTCCGAGATGCCGGTCCAGCCGGAATCCTTGGCGTTGTCGTTTCGATATTCGTCGGCGGCCATGCCAAGCGCCGAAGCCTTTACGCGCATTGGCAGGTCTTTCGAAACCACTGTGACATCGCAGCCTTCGCTGGCGAGGTTGAAGGCAACCGCGAGAATTCGGCTGTCGTTGTCCCCCAACTGGAAACCAGCGGGCAATACCGACTGGTCTATGTGATTCAACTCGACGCGGAGTAGACCACCGTCGCCAACTTCCATCGGAAAATCGAGACGTTCATGCTGCACACGGAGGTCATCTAGGTGCCGCAGCGCTTGGCGTGCGTAATAACCAATTTCTGGGTCATGACGCTTCTTTTCGAGCTCATTGATGACCACAATCGGGATGACAACCTCTTGCTCTTTGAACTTGAACAAGGCCTTAGGGTCTGAAAGCAAAACCGAGGTATCGAGAACATAGGTTTTCGTCGATGTCTTTGCTGCCATGGCCTTTGAGCCAGGCGCTTTAGCTGAGGTTTGCTTTGATGCGGTTTCTTTAGCCACGAAAACTCCCTTGGTTGCCTTGAGGCGAGATTACGCCTGCCAAGTTCGCTGAACTTATTTAGACACGCCCGAAACCGTGTTCGTTACGAAGCGTTAATCTAGGCACCAAAACGGCGATGGCGAGATTCGAATGCTCGGATGGCTCGAAGGAAGTCAACGCGGCGGAAATCGGGCCAAAGGGCTTCTTCGAAATAGAACTCTGATTGAGCGCTCTGCCACAGCAAGAAACCAGAAAGTCGCTGCTCGCCCGAGGTTCGAATAATCAAATCCGGGTCTGGCTGACCGCTGGTGTAGAGGTGCTTGGTGATCAGGTCTGGGTCCAGCAGTTCAGCCAGGGCATCGATGGAGGTTCCCTGAGTCGAGTGTTCCTTCAAGATTGAACGCATGGCATCGGCGATTTCTTTGCGACCACCATAGCCCACGGCAAGGTTCACGTGCATGCCGCCGATGTCTTTGGTTCGCTCCTCGGCGCTGGCAATCGCGTCAGCCAGCTCCTGCGGCAAACTTGCCCGGTCCCCGACCAGCTGCAACTTCCAATGACCATTCACCGCCAGGTCATCAGCCAGTTGAGCGATGATGTCTTGAAGTTCCTTTAGTTCGTCACCTGAACGGCCCCGCAGGTTATCGGTGGAAAGCAGGTAAAGGGTGACCACCTTGATGCCAAGTTCGTCGCACCACCCAAGAAATTCAAGGGTCTTTTTTGCACCAACCGCATGACCGTGGCTCGCCTTGGCCCCACCCTGGCGTTCGGCCCAGCGGCGGTTACCATCCAGGATGACGGCAACGTGGCGAGGCATGTCCTCGGCTGCGAGGTCACGCTCGAGAGAACGTTCATAGAGACGGTAAACCAAGTTGCGCACGCCTCAAGGCTACTACCCGAGACGGAATGACCGGGCAGGCGTAGAGTTCTTATATGAGCATGCCTATCTCAGAGGGATACCGAGAAGCCGAGGTTAAGCCAACCTGGCGCGGCTGGATCCACACCGGAGTCTTACCGTTTGTCGTCGCCGGCGGAATTGTTTTGATTGTGCTGGCCAACGGCACACCTGCAAAGCTTGCCGCTGCAGTTTTTGTTTTTAGTTCCTTGCTACTCTTTGGCAACTCGGCGCTCTATCACCGGTTCAATTGGAGCCCTCCGGTAAAAAAGGCTCTCAAGCGCATCGACCACGCAAACATTTTCTTACTGATAGCCGGCAGCTACACGCCAATTACCTGGCTGGCATTGCCGCAATCAAAGGCGATTGTCTTGATGTCGGTCATTTGGGGCACGGCAATCTTGGGAATTGGCTTCAGAGTCTTCTGGATTGGCGCGCCACGCTGGCTTTATGTGCCGATTTACATTCTGATGGGCTGGGGCGCCATGGCCTACATCGTTGATTTCTTCAATGCCAATGCACCGATGATGATCTTGATACTAGCCGGTGGCCTCTGCTACACAGTGGGTGCAATTGTTTACGGGTTCAAGAAGCCAAACCCGTTCCCAGGGAAATTCGGCTTTCACGAGATCTTCCACTCGCTGACCGTGATCGCATTCCTATGCCACTGGACAGCGGCTCTGCTGATTGCTCTGGCGCCAGCAGCAGGTTCGTTCGGCGCCTAGCGCTTAGGTTTTGCCGGTGGTGCTGGGCGTTCTGGCTTAGCCTTGGCTGCCGGCTTTGAAGCAGCTTTTGGAGCGGGTTCCGAAGCCGCCTTCTCCGAATCACCAGTTGCCGGCCCAGCCGATTTAGCACCCGAGGCCTCTAGCGCCTCAGCGGCAAGCTTTTCCGTGATTTCGGCGCGGTAGCGAACGCGACGGATGCGACGGACCATGTCAAAGATCAAAGCAACGGCGCCCACTGTTATGAAGAAGGTCATGATGAACCCGATGGTGCCAGGGCTATAGAAAGTTTGTGACGGGTCTGGAGATGCAGACGGTGTCGGAGTTGCGGCAAGAAGTGCTGAAAGCAAAATGTGCATGCATTAAGTATGGGGCCTTAACTTCGATAGCCTTAAACGGATGACCACCGATTATCTTGCAAACCGCTATGGCAAAACCCAAGCCAAGGCTCGAAAGCAGCGCGTCCTATGGGTTTCCGTGGGTTCACTGCTGGTCATTGCATTCTTCACCTGGTCGATCGCCGTCAACTTCGCTGCGCCCGCTGCGATCACTGCGGTAGTCGAGAATTTCGACGTCACTGGCCAGTCTCAGACAAAGGTGACCATCCAGGTAACCAACCCAACCGGCAATGATGGCATCTGCGCCGTAAAGATCCTGAATAAGGGCTTCACAGTGGTTGGTTATAAGGAACTCGCGATTAGCGCGAAACTTGGCAAAGCAGCAAGCCTCGAAACCTCAATCAACACGACTGATCTGGGTGTTTCGGCATCGATTTCAAGCTGTTGGCTGAAATAAACTAGAGAGATTATGGCTCAATCACCTGAAGCAACCTGGCTAACCCAGGAAGCATACGACCGTCTCGCAAGCGAGCTTGAATACTTGCTGACCGTTGCCCGTCAAGACATCGCTAAAAAAATTCAAGAGGCGCGAGAAGAAGGCGACCTCAAGGAAAACGGCGGCTATCACGCAGCCAAAGAAGAGCAGGGCAAGATTGAGGCCCGTGCAGCCCGCCTAGAGAACATCTTGGCCAGTGCCGTTGTCGGCGAGGCAAAGGAATCTCACGGTGTTGTTGAGCAGGGCACAGTGGTTCGCCTCACTATGAATGGCAGCGAACTTGAGTTCTTGCTCGGCAGTGCAGAAATCGCCGAAGGCAGCGAAATAGATGTTTACAGCCCAGACAGCCCAATCGGCACGGCAATCATGGGTGCCAAAGTTGGTGACAAGGTTTCATTCTTTGCACCGAACGGCAAAGAGCGTGAGATTGAAATCCTAGAAGTTAAGAACTTCTTAGGCTAAGCCTGAGGGGCTTCTTGGTTTAGGGCTGTGTGATGCGCGGCTGAAGGCCGGCATCCTTTAGCGACTGTAGAACCCGCTCGCGGTGTTCATGCCCCATGGTTTCAACTGAAACTCGCAACTCAACCTCGCCAATTTCTAGGCCTTCGCCATGACGAGTGTGCAAAACCTCAACCACATTGCCCTGAGCCTGCGCGATGGCCTCAGCGGTCTTAACAAGTTGGCCTGGGCGGTCTGGCAACATGACCGAGATGGTTGTGTATCGGTCAGATGCCATCAGACCAAAGCCAATGATCTTTTGCATAAGCAGTGGGTCGATGTTTCCCCCAGACAGCACGGCAACGGTCTTGCCCTGCGGCTTCACAGCTCCTGACATCAAGGCGGCGACGGCTGCTGCGCCGGCAGGCTCAACAACCTGCTTTGAGCGCTCCAGAAGAACCAGGATGGCCTTCGCCAGCTCGTCATCGGTAACTGTGACAACCTCATCAATGTGCTTGGCAATCAACTCGAAAGGGATGTGCCCCGGTTTGGCAACGGCAATGCCATCGGCGATGGTTCGCTGAGTGGTTATTTCAACTTCATGGCCGGCCTTGAGCGAAGGCACATAAGAGGCAGCATTCTCAGACTGAACACCGATTACCTTGATGGTGCGGCCCTGTTTGGCCGCCATTAGCTTCGAGGAAACTGCAACACCTGCGGCAAGCCCACCGCCACCGATAGCAACCAAAATCGTGTCAACGTCAGGAACCTGGTTGAGAATCTCTAGGCCAACGGTGCCTTGCCCAGTGACCACATCGATGTTGTCGTATGGCGGAATGAAGATGGCACCCTGTTCGGCGGCGTATTCTTTGGCAGCCTTCAGGGTCTCGGCAAAAACCGCGCCCTCAAGGACAACCTCGGCACCGTAATTCTTGGTTGCCTGAAACTTTGGCAGCGATGCACCAACCGGCATAAAGATGGTTGCCTTGATGCCCAGCTTCTTAGATGCAAGAGCGACACCCTGAGCGTGGTTGCCCGCGCTAGCCGCAACGACACCAAGCTTGCGCTCAGCCTCAGAGAGCTTCGACATGCGATTGAACGCACCGCGGAGCTTATAGGCGCCGGTGCGCTGTAGATTTTCACACTTTAGGAACACGTCATGGCCAACCACCTCAGAGAGGTAGTGGCTGTGTAGGACTGGAGTCTGAATGGCAACCTGAGCCACGTTCTCGTGGGCAATCTCGAACTCTTCAAGAGTCGGCGCAACCACAGGAGCGATTTGTGACATTTCAGTACCTCATTCGTTTCTATGCTGGTAAGAGTCTAGTTTGAGAAGAGGAGCCGATGCCGGAACAGCTGAGTTTGCGCCAGGCCCGAGCTCTCGTCTTAGAGGCCCAGGGGTTGGCAAATGGGCTCAGCGATGAGCCGCTGGCAGTTCTTGACCGCCTTGGGCTCCTGCAACTTGATTCGGTAAACGTCTTCGAGCGCGCGCATTACCTGCCGGTCTTTTCTCGAATCGGCAACTATGACAAGGCTGCCCTTGACGCGGCTAGCCAACCACCGGCCGAGGCGGGTACACAGGCCTCGCTCATCGAGTACTGGGCACATGAAGCCGCCTGGATTAGAACCGAAGACCTACCTCTTCATCGTTTTCGAATGGACTGGTACAAGTTTGGTACCGATGATCGCCGCTACTCATCTAAGGGCTGGGTTGCCGTGGTCGCCGAACACGGAAAACTCATCGACTGGATTCGCCTAGAACTCAAGACCCGAGGCCCGCTGACCATCGCTGAAATTGAGCATGATCAAAACAAGCGGAAGGGCACTTGGTGGGGTTGGAGTGACGTAAAGACCTGCCTCGAGCGCATGTTCTTGGTCGGCGAGGTTGTTTCGGCTGGCCGCGACAAATTTAGCCGAAGGTATGCATTGCCAGAGCAGGTTTTAGATGCCCCGACCTTGGCCCGGATGGTTGACCCAAACCCCGATTACCACCAGATGATTAGAACCCTGATTAGTCGGGCAGCGCGGACCGAAGGCGTTGCCACGGTGAAAGATTTGGCCGATTTTGTTCGCTTGAAGATAGACCGCGTTGCACCGAGAATTCAGGAGCTGGTCGAAAGCGGTGATCTGCTTGAGGTGAATGTCGAAGGCTTCAAGGATCCGGGTTACATTCACAAGAGGTCAGAGTCATATTCGTCTCAGGTTTCATCTGCGACGCGCACAACCCTGCTGAGCCCTTTCGATCCGCTCACCCGCAATCGTGAACGCGCAAACCGCCTATTTGGCTTTGATTACAAAATTGAAATTTACACACCCGAACCGAAGCGCGTTTACGGCTACTACACGCTACCGCTGCTTCATCGCGGTGAGCTGGTCGGCCGAATCGACCTAAAGAGTGAGCGCAAAACAGGGCAATTGCTGGTTCAGTCATCCTGGCATGAAGAGCAACTCAAACCCGCTGCAGTTGACGAAATTGCCGCTCAGCTAAGTGCTCATCTGAATGAGATAGCGCACTGGCAAGGGCTCAATCAGGTGGTGGTTGCCGATAAGGGTAACCTGTCGCCGGCGATTAGAAACTTGAACCAATCTCACGCAAGCGCTTGATTCGAGCCGGTAGCGGCGGGTGAGTCGAGAACAGTCTCTCGGTCAGGCCTGGCTTGATTGGGTCAGAGATATACATGTGAGCCATCGAAGCCGATGCGCGTCTCAAGGGCCTGCCATACTGGGCTAGTTTCTCGAGTGCACTGGCCAAACCCTCTGGATAACGAGTGGTGTGAGCCCCGGTTGCATCGGCTAGATATTCACGCTGACGAGAAACCGCAGCGCTGACCAACGGGCCGATCAAAAACGCGATAATGCTGGCAACAATGCCAATCAGCAGGAGCGCGACACCCAAGCCGCCATCGTCGCGATTATCGCGGCGTCCGCTACCGGCAAAGAACGAGGCACGGATGGCCATGTCAGCCAAAATGCCAATTGCGCTAATCAGACCAAACACCATGGTCGTGACGCGAATGTCGTAGTTCTTTACGTGACCAAGTTCGTGGGCCATGACGCCTTCGAGTTCTTTGTCATCCATGATGGCCAACAAACCGGTGGTTGCGGCAACCAGAGCATGCTTTGGGTCACGGCCGGTGGCAAATGCGTTTGGCGCATCATCGGCAACGATGTAAACCTTCGGCATTGGCATGCCCTCGGTGATTGAAAGGTTCTCAACGATGCGCCATAAACGAGGGTTATCGCTCTTCTGAATCTCGTGTGCACCACTCATGGCAACGGCAAGCGAGCTCGCGGCGTAGTACTGAAAGATTGTGTAGATAAGCACAAAGCCGACGATCATCAGCGCGCTGGAGCCATTGCCCGTGGTGTAACCCCACCACAGTGAGATTCCCGCCAATAGGGCGATGAAGAAACCAATGATGATGACCGTATTGCGCTTATTAGCGGCGATTGCCGAATACATTCAACCCCTCGAGGATGCTTGAGTTTTGCTTGGGTTTTGACTCTAGAACTTGACCTGAGGCGGCTCTTGGATTGACGCTGCGTCAGCAACCTCGAAGAACTCGCGCTCCTTGAAGCCTAGGCCGCGAACGAATAGCACCTGAGGGAATTGCTTGATCTTGGTGTTTAGCTCGCGAACGCCACCGTTGTAGAAACGGCGGGCAGCCATGATCTTGTCTTCGGTGTCAGTTAACTCACCCTGCAGGCTCAGAAAGTTCTGGTTTGCCTGTAGCTGAGGGTAGGCCTCGGCTACTGCAAACAGGCTCTTCATTGCCGAGTGGAAGTCGCCCTCGGCCTGAGCGGCCTTACCTGGGTGGCTCATAGTTTCTGGAGAAATTGTGGCGGCGCGAGCACGAGTCACGTTCTCGAAGACCGAGCTCTCGTGGGTGGCATAGCCCTTGACGGTCTCGATGAGGTTTGGAATCAAGTCGGCACGGCGCTTTAGCTGAACCGTGATGTCGCTCCAGGCCTCGTCAACGCGGACGTTGAGGGTGACCAAACCGTTGTAGGTTGACCATAGGAAAATGCCGATAATTGCAACGATGGCAATGATGACGATGAGTGAAATGTCCATGGCTCAATGCTAGGGGAATAAGTTTTGTCTAGAGGGGCTTTACAAAGGTGTACTCTAGGTAAGTTC
>CANGGL010000003.1 GCA_947453465.1 Microbacteriaceae bacterium
ACTATGAAAATGGTTACCGCTGCCACAGCCATCGATCAGGGAAAGGTCACCCCGGAAACGCACTTTATTGCACCGTTTGGCCTAACCATCCCAAACTCAAACGGTTATAGAGTAACCGACAGCCACGTTCACGGTAACGATAAGTTGACCGTTGCCGGCATCCTGCGCGACTCGTCCAATACCGGTGCAATGCAGGTCGGTAACCGAGTGCCCTGGCAGTCGCGCTACACCTACATGCAACGTTTTGGCGTCGGGTCAATGCCTGGTTCGGGTTTCCCCGGCGAAAGCGCCGGCCTTCTGAACACTAAAAGTACCTGGGCAAATGATGTTGTGAAGCGTTACGTTTCGACTTTCGGTCAGGGTGTCTCGGTTACTCCGCTTCAATCAGCAATGATGTACCAGGCAGTGGCTAATGGAGGCGTTCGACTCCAACCTCAACTCATCGAGGGTTGCGTGGATGCCGCTGGCAATCTCACAAAGGTCACTAAGGACAAGGCTCCGGTGCGTGTGGTATCTCAGGCCAGTGCAGCTTCAACCCTGGACATCCTTGAAAAGGTGGTCGAGGAGGGCGGTATCGGTAAACATGCTGCCGTCCCGGGCTATCGTGTGGGTGGCAAGACTGGAACCGCGCAGATTATCGACCCAAACACCGGTCGATACGGTGGCCTGCACGCCATTTCATTCATCGGCCTTGCGCCGGTCAACGACCCGCAGTTTGTCGTTGCAGTAACCGCTTATAAATCTCGAACCGTGAGCAACTCGCTCGGAGCGACCCCAATTTTCAAGGCGATCATGTCTCAGGTGTTGCGCACTTATCGAGTGCCACCGTCGACCACAAAGTCTGCCAACATTGCCACAGAGTGGAAGTAGGGATAGTTATGTTGGAATCAATTCCGCCAATCCTTCGACCAGAGTCGGTTGAACCGGTTGCGTTGAAGAACTTTGCTGAAAAATTCAACCTAGAAGTCGTCGGAGACCCCGAGGGCGTTCTTTTGACAGGCATCAGCATGAACACCGGTGACTTGCGTCCGGGAGATCTATTTGTTGCCATGCCAGGCAAGAAAACCCACGGTGCAAACTTTGTTGCGAAGGCGCTCGAACTGGGGGCTGTGGCGATTGTCACCGACCAAGCTGGCCTCGATTTAATTGGCGTAAGCCAGGTGCCGGTACTCATTTTGGAGAACCCTCGAGCTCACCTCGGTGACCTAGCGGCGTTTGTCTACGGCAACGTGCCGGGCAACCTGCCAAAACTCTTTGCCACAACCGGCACCAACGGTAAAACCTCGACCAGCTACCTTCTAGAGGGAATTCTTCGCCAACTTGGTGAAGTAACGGGATTGACCTCAACCGCCGAGCGTCACATCGCTGGTGAAGTAATCGTGAGCCGCTTGACCACTCCAGAGTCGCCTGAGATGCAGGCGCTTATCGCTCGAATGCGCGAAAAGGGTGTCACCTCAGTGGCCGTTGAGGTCTCAGCCCAGGCGCTTTCGCAACTGCGCGTCGATGGCATGCACTTCGATGTGGTTGGGTTCACTAACCTCAGCCACGACCATCTGGATGACTATGAAGACATGCAGGAATACCTCGAGGCGAAGTTGCCGCTGTTTACGAAGAAACGAGCCGACCGTGGCGTGGTCTGTCTCGACACCGTGTACGGCAAGGCATTTGTGAAGCAGAGTGAAATCCCAGTCGTTACCATCACCAGTCAGATGGGTGTTGACGCTGATTGGCATGTCGGAATCACCGCCGAGACCCCCGCCTATACGTCATTTGTTTTGGCCGGCCCTAACGGCGTAAACATCCGCTCGCGAGTTCCGCTACTCGGCGCACACATGGCTGCAAACGCGGGCCTTGCCATTGTGATGCTTATTGAAGCCGGCTTCAGCGCCGAACGCATCCAGGCGGCCATCCAGAACGGAATCGAAGCCTACTTGCCAGGCCGCACCGAGCGTGTCACCGGGGCAACCGGCCCAGATGTGTATGTTGACTTTGGTCACAGCCCGGATGCGTTTCTGAACACCCTGGCGGCCGTTCGAAAGGTAACCGAGGGGCGAGTTTTCATGGTTTTCGGTGCCGATGGTGACCGTGATGCCAGCAAGCGCCCCGCGATGGCGCGAGTCGCCGCCGAGGGCAGCGATGTCTTGATCATCACCGATCACCATCCGCGCTTCGAAGACCCGGCATCAATTCGCAAGGCCTTGTTTGATTCGGCGGTCGAGGCTCGGCCGAACCTAGAAATTTATGAGGTCAGCCCACCCGAGGCGGCAATTAGGAAGGCCGTTTCGATGGCCAAGCCAGGCGATGCCATTCTCTGGGCCGGTCCGGGGCACCAGGACTACCGAGACATCCGTGGCGTCCGAACCCCCTACTCGGCAAGGGCCGAGGCTCGCGCAGCTCTAAAAGAAAACGGTTGGGCATGATTGAGCTAACCCTCGCCCAAATCGCAGAGGCGGTAAAAGGCACACTTTTGCGACCCGAAAGCGCTTCTGCTCTGGTGGTAACCGGTTCGGTTGAGACCGACTCACGGCTGGTTGGGCAGGGTTCACTGTTCTTTGCGCGCCCGGGTGAAGAAACCGATGGGCACCTTTTCGTTGAATCGGCTAGGGCTAACGGTGCAGTGGGCGCAATTGTTGACCACGCCGTTGACTCGGTCATTCCTCAGATTCTGGTTGAGGACGTCACTGCGGCTCTCGGCGCGCTGGCAAAGTTTGTTTTGGCTCAAATTCGACTCAAGACCGACCTAAAAGTTATTGGCATCACCGGTTCCAACGGTAAAACCACCACCAAGAACATGCTGCGCGAGATTCTTACCCGGTTCGGCAACACAATCGCACCCATCGAGTCTTACAACAATGAGGTTGGCGCTCCGATATCGGTTTTGAAGGCCAATTTCGAGACCAAATTCCTTGTCGTCGAGCTCGGTGCCGGGGGAGTCGGATCGATTGCCTACCTTGCCGACATCGCTGCTCCAAACATCGCTGTGATGCTGAAGGTTGGGCTCGCCCACGTCGGCGAATTTGGCGGAATCGAGACAACCGCGCGCATTAAGGGTGAATTAGCGCACTCGCTAACCGAGGCTGACATCATGGTTGGTAACGCCGACGATGGTTATGTTCGCGACATGCCAACAAAAGCCAAGCAGGTATGGTTTGGCACGGCCCCGGATGCCCAGTACCGAGCCACGGATCTGCAACTATCAATCGATGGCACCAGCTTTGAGATGCACTGGCCGGACGCACAAATTGCCAAGGTTACCCTTCGAATTCTCGGGGAACACCACGTAATGAACGCTTTGGCGGCTCTTGCGGTGGCAGATCAGCTAGGAATCAATCGCCAGGAAACCGTGGCAGCACTCGAGGCGATGCCGCTTGCCGAGCGTTGGCGCATGCAGTTGACCAACCGACCAGATGGCGTTTCGATCATCAACGATGCTTATAACGCGAGCCCAGATTCAACCAAGGCCGCACTACAGACCCTGGCCCAGCTAGGTAAATCTGGCCGAAGGACCATCGCGGTTCTCGGCGAGATGGCTGAGCTCGGGGCATTCTCAAGAGAGCAACATGATGCAATTGGCCGGATTGTGGTGCGACTAAACATCGACCAGCTAGTGGTTGTTGGCAGTGCGGCGAAGCTAATTCACATGGGTGCCGAACAAGAGGGGTCATGGGGCGGAGAATCGAAATTCTTCGAGTCAATTGACGAGGCTTTGGCCTATGTTCGTGGAATGCTAGTTGCTGGCGACATCGTGCTGGTTAAATCCTCGAAGTCAGCCAATCTCAGACACCTGGGTGACGACTTATTGGAGGTTCAACCGTGAGAGCGATTCTGCTCGCCGGCGCAGTAGCAATGGCGTTCACCCTTCTGGTTACCCCGGGTTTTATTTGGCTATTTCGCCGCCTAAAGTGGGGGCAATTCATCCGCGAGGATGGCCCTCAAAGCCACAAGACCAAGCACGGCACCCCAACCATGGGTGGCGTGGTCATCATTGTTGCCGTTGTCCTTGGCTATTTCGTAGGCAAACTAGCCAATTTTGAGGCACCGACCGTTTCAGCTCTTTTGGTGCTGTTCATGCTGGTTGGGCTTGGGTTGATTGGTTTCATAGATGACTTCATCAAGACCCACAAGCAGCGCAGCCTGGGTCTAACCGGCTGGGCAAAAATAGCTGGTCAAGGCGTTGTCGCGACTGTCTTTGCAGTGTTGGCACTCCAATTTCCGAATGAACGAAACCTGACACCGGCATCAACCAAGATTTCATTCACTCGTGATCTCCCAATCGATCTGATGACTTTCGGTTCGGTGATTGGCGTGATCCTATTCATCGCCTGGATTTACTTCCTGGTGGCCGGCACTTCAAACGGTGTCAACATCGCCGATGGCCTGGATGGTTTGGCCACAGGGTCTAGCATCATGGCGATCGGCGCCTACGCGATCATTGGTTTCTGGGAGTTCAACCAGAGCTGTGGTTCGGTTGTTGAGAACCTGGCCTCCTGCTACAACGTTCGCGACCCTCTGGACCTAGCCGTGGTTGCCTCTGCGTTGGTTGGCGCGCTAGCTGGGTTCCTCTGGTGGAACACCTCGCCGGCACAGATTTTCATGGGCGACACCGGCTCCCTGGGGCTTGGTGGAGCACTGGCTTCGCTTGCAATCCTGTCGCGCACGGAACTGCTACTAGTGCTTATCGGCGGCATTTTCGTGATCGTGACCGGCTCAGTCATCATTCAGCGCGTTTTCTTCAAGCTGACCAAGTGGCGCACCGGAACCGGCCGTAGAGTCTTCTTAATGAGCCCACTGCACCATCACTTTGAACTCAAGGGCTGGGCTCAAATCACCGTAGTTATTCGCTTCTGGATTATTGGCGGCCTATGCGTTCTTACCGGCATCGGCTTGTTCTACATCAATTGGATTTACGGCTAGGCGCGATGTCGGAGCTTGACCAGTTAACTAGTTGGCATTCGGATTGGACTTCGGTTCGAGCCGTGGTGTTTGGCCTCGGGGTTTCGGGCTTTTCAGCCGCTGACACCCTTGCTGAACTTGGCGCTAAGACATTGGTTGTAGCAGAAAAAGCCGACCCTGAACTGGTCGACATCCTTGATGTTATTGGGGTTCGGCACATCACCGGTGAAGCAGCGATGGGGGTGCCGAGGGATGTTGTCGAATTCAAGCCTCAGGTAATCATCACTTCACCTGGAATCAAGCCGGAAAACCCGCTTTTGGTTTGGGCCGCAGAGAATGACGTTGCCATTTGGGTGGATATCGACCTGGCCTGGCGTTTACGAGACAAGACCGAGCGCGTAGCTCAGTGGTTCACAGTCACTGGCACCAATGGCAAGACCACTACCGTGCAGTTACTGACCGCGATGCTGAACCAGGGGGGAATCAAAGCCGAGGCCTGTGGCAACATCGGCAAGCCGATTCTCGATGCAATCCGCGACCCAGAGGGTTTCGATGCCCTAGTGGTCGAACTTTCTAGCTTCCAGCTGCACTACTTGGGTGACATCTATCCGTTCTCTAGCGCGGTGCTAAACATCGCCGATGACCACCTCGACTGGCACGGCGGTTTCGAGGCATATAAGGCCACCAAGGCCAAGATTTATGAAAACACTCTGGCAGCCTGTGTTTATAACTGCATGGATAAGTCAACCGAAGCAATGGTTGAAGACGCGGATGTGATCGAAGGTGCGCGAGCGATTGGTTTCACGCTGGGCATCCCTTCACGCAGCCAGGTGGGCTTCGTCGAAGACATTCTTTGCGATCGGGCCTATCTTGATGACCGGGCCAACAATGCCCTCGAATTAGCGACATTAGAGGACCTCAGCCAGATTGGGGTTCTCACTCCGCACCTCATGGCCAACGCGGCAGCCGCGGCGGCTCTGGCCAGATCTGCGGGTGTAGCACCCGAGGAAATTCGCGAGGCTATCAAGAATTTCAGGCTTGACTCCCATCGCATTGAACTGGTGGCCGAGGCCAATGAAATTCGCTGGATTGATGACTCAAAGGCCACCAATCCGCACGCCGCTAATGCTTCTCTAGCCTCATTCGACCGCGTGGTCTGGGTGGTCGGCGGCTTGCTAAAGGGTGTTGACATCAGCCCATTGGTTGAAAAACACCGAGACAAACTGGTTGCCGCGATCGTAATCGGAAAAGAGCGCACTGCGGTACTAGAGGCGCTGGCGAAGCACGCCGCAAATGTCACCGTGGTTGAAATCACCACCGATGAAAACGCAGATGTGATGAACCAGGTGGCACAGGCTGCTGTCGGTTTGGCTTCAGCGGGAGACGTGGTTCTGCTTGCCCCAGCTGCGGCCTCCATGGATCAGTTCGTTGACTATGCCGATAGAGGAACATCGTTTGCAGTTGCTGCGCGAGCCGTGATTGGAGCCACAAATGGCTAGACCTGCTGCACGGCAGCGAAAGTCCTCGATGGCCGAATCGGGCGCTAAGCTTGAGGACCTATTTGGGCGCATCTTCCGGGCTCAATCAATCTACTTTTACCAGCTGCTCGGAGTAACGCTCTTCTTGGTTGCCTTCGGGCTAGTTATGGTGCTTTCGGCATCATCAATTGACTCCTTAAAAGCCTCGAATAACTCATTTGCGATCTTTGGCAAACAGGCACTGTACGCCTTGATTGGTCTAGTCGCGCTTTCGATTGCGTCAATCTTGCCGCGCAGCTGGTGGCAGGGACGTGCCCGACTTTTCTACATGGGTGCCATGGTGATGCAACTTGCCGTGCTCTTCATCGGTAAAGAAATCAACGGAAACCGAAACTGGATCAGCATTTTTGGTTTTTCAATCCAGCCATCCGAGTTTCTCAAGATTGCCGTGGTGCTGCACGTCTCGGTTTATCTGGCGAACCGCACCCGTGACCTGGATGACACCAACACGTGGAAGCGCGCCGGTGTAATGATGGCCGCCGCCATGGCCCTGGTTCTTGGCGGTAAAGACCTTGGAACCATGATCATCATGTGGCTCATGTTTGTTGGTCTGCTATCTCTAGCCGGTCTGCCAGGCAAATTGCTGAGGCTGGTGACTGTAGTTTCGGCCGTTTTGATTCCAATTGCTCTGATGTCCTCGAGCTCAAGAATCGGTCGAATCACAGCCTGGCTAAACCCTGGCGCCCCAGACCCAAACGGCTATAACTGGCAATCTGAGCACGGAATGTGGGCAATTTCAGCCGGCCGTATTTTTGGCGCGGGTCTAGGTGAATCCAAAATGAAGTGGTCTTGGATTCCCGAGGTTGAAAACGACTTCATTTTTGCCGTGATTTCCGAGGAACTCGGTCTCATCGGCGCCGCTGTGGTCATCGCGCTGTTTGTCGCCTTAGCAATCTCGTTCTTCAGAATTTGGCAACGAACCGTTGATGATTTCAGTCGCTTCGTAGTTTCTGGAATCATGATTTGGATTATTTTCCAGGCCCTAATCAACATGGCCGTGGTTTTGCGGTTGCTACCGGTATTGGGTGTTCCGCTGCCCCTAATTTCGGCCGGCGGTTCATCTCTAATTGCGACTCTCGGCGCCATCGGTGTGGTGCTTGCTGTCGAACGCGAAAACCACGCCAACCCGTTGGCTGGCCGGCAGGGGCGCATGGCTCCGGCCCGAAACGCTCGTCCATCGGCTAGGGTCAGCCGATGACCAATTACCTACTGGCAGGCGGCGGTACCGCCGGACACGTCAACCCGCTACTTTCACTGGCTGACGCAATCATGGCCGAAGACGCGGGCAATCGTGTCTGGGCCCTGGGTACGCGTGAGGGGCTCGAAGCGTCGCTGGTTCCGGCTCGCGGTTATCAGCTACTCACGGTCGATCGCTTGCCGTTTCCTCGCAAAATGAGCGCCTACGCTCTCAGCTTCCCACTTCGACTGGTTCGCGCCATTAATCAGGCCAAGAGCTACATCCGTGAAAATCACATCGATGTGGTGGTTGGTTTTGGTGGGTACGCCTCGGCCCCGGCTTACCTGGCGGCAAAGAGCCTGGGCGTGCCAATTGTGGTTCACGAAGCAAATGCGTTGCCTGGTTGGGCCAATAAGCTCGGCGCCAAGTCAGCAAAGGCGGTTGGTGTGACCTTCAAGTCAACCCAGATCGATGGCGCGACTTTTGTGGGCATGCCGCTGCGCAAAGAGATTGAAGACATCACCGATGGGGGTGACGTTGAGAGCGCCAGAATTGGCTTCGGGCTAGACCCAGACACCGTGACGCTTTTGGTGACCGGCGGTTCACTCGGAGCCAAGCGAATCAATGAAACCATTGACGCCTCGCGAAAGGTGCTCTCAGCGGCGGGTATTCAGGTTTTGCACATCATGGGAGGTCGTTCAGATCTCCCTGAGGTGCGCGAAAAGGACTACATCAGAATTGCTTACTGTGACCGCATGGACTTGGCTATTTTGGCCAGCGATTTTGCGGTTTCGCGTGCCGGTTCTTCTACGGTTTCGGAATTTGCTGCGGTCGGACTGCCAGCCGTCTACGTTCCTTACCCGGTTGGTAACGGCGAGCAGATGCTCAACGTGGCCGATCTGGTGGCTGCCGGCGGGGGAGTGATGGTGCTGGACGCCGAGTTCACGGCCGATTACGTTGCGGAAAACCTAGTGCCGATCATCTCCAATTCACGACTGCTAAAAGACATGGCGAGCAAAGCAAAAAAAGCTGGCGTAGCCGATGGCACCGAGCGGCTGCTGTCGCTCGTCAAAGGCGTGTTGTAGACCTGGATTTTAGGTCCGGCAACCTAGTCTTTAGAGGATAGTTAGGAACACCATGATCAAGCCAGATTTCACCCAGCAAGTACCCGAAGATTTGGGCACAGTCCACTTTGTTGGCATCGGCGGCTCCGGCATGAGTGGTATCGCTCGAATCTTGTTGGGCATGGGGCACAAAGTTACCGGCAGCGATCTTCGAGACACCGATGCGGTGGCCACCCTTCGAGAGCTGGGTGCCGAAATTTTCATCGGTCACGATGCCGCACATCTTGGAAACCCAGACACCGTGGTGGTTACTTCGGCCCTTTGGCCGACCAACCCCGAATACCTTCTAGCCAAAGAGCGGGGTATCCCGGTCATTCATCGCTCCCAGGCTTTGGCTTATCTAACTTCAAAACGCCGGGTCATTGCAGTTGCCGGAGCTCACGGTAAAACCACCAGTACCGGGATGATTATCACCGGTCTCCTGGGGCTTGGCGAGGACCCATCCTTCGTGAACGGTGGTGTCATTGCATCGCTAAATGCATCTTCAGCCAGTGGTTCTGGCGATCTCTTCGTGATCGAAGCCGACGAATCAGACGGCTCGTTCTTGCACTATGACACCGCGATTGCCCTGATCACCAATGTGGATGCCGATCACCTCGACCACTATGGCAGCGAAGAGGCTTTCGAGGCAGAATTTGGTCGTTTCGCCCAGGGTGCGCGCGAATTCGTTGCCATCAGCTCAGACGACCCGGGTGCGGTTCGTGTCGGCAAACTGCTGACCGATAAGCGAATCCTGTCTTTCGGTCGCGCCTCCGGCTCCACGGTTCAGCTAATCGATGTTGATGCCTCAGGGGCGCAAGTCAGCTTCGGTTTGGTCTATGAAGGCAGCACCCACCGGGCAAAACTAAGGGTTCCGGGGGAGCACAACGCAATCAACGCCGCCGGTGCCTTCGCGGTATTGGTTGGTTTGGGCTTTGACGCGGCCAAATCGCTGGCTGCCATCGCAAACTTCGGTGGCACCGAGCGACGTTTTGAGCTTCACGGTGAAAATCGCGGGGTCAAGGTCTACGACGACTTCGCGCATCACCCAACCGAGGTTTCGGCGGCGATCAAAGCCGCCCGCGCTGTGGTTGGCGATGGCCACCTAATCACGGTCTTCCAGCCACACCTCTACAGCCGCACCAGGCTGATGGCAAAAGAGTTCGCC
This sequence comes from Microbacteriaceae bacterium, assembly GCA_947453465.1. Taxonomy (GTDB): domain Bacteria; phylum Actinomycetota; class Actinomycetes; order Actinomycetales; family Microbacteriaceae; genus Rhodoluna. The sequence goes on from CANGGL010000003.1 coordinate 9,880, forward strand.
GAGGCTCTGTCGGCTAGCGATCAGGTGGTCGTGCTCGACATTTATGCAGCTCGCGAAGACCCTGAGCCGGGCGTAACCGGTGCATTGGTCAGTGACGCATTCAAGAATCAAGCTCAGGTCCACTACGTTCCGGTTTGGGATGACGTCCCCGCCGTGGCTGCCGGTTTGGCCAAGCCCGGAGACTTCATCATGACCATGGGTTGCGGCGACATTTATCGAATGGTGCCGGCACTTCTTGACGCGCTCGAGGGCTAGTTGAAACGCCCGGGCCCCGCACCAAAGAGACCTGTCGGTAAAGCACTACCCAAGGCTCCCGCGTCGGTCACACCCATTTCGGCGAAACGCTCCGAGAAACTTGTTTCGAACTCGAAGCCGGGCAAGTCCGCCAAGGTGGCCAAGAAGGGCAAGACCTCTCGTCCTACCAGCCGCGCAAAGGCGCCGAGACAAGCCAAGCCCGGCAAAGTTGGCCTGTTCACCAAGCTATCGCCCGAGGCGAAGAGGTTCGTTGCTTCAACCCGTCGTCGCCGCATCACCGCTCTGATCGTGAGTTCATCTTTTGGTTTGCTGATTGCGCTGATATTGGCAACCATGTTCACACCGTTGCTAGCCGTCGAAAAACTAGAAGTGACTGGAACCCACCGAATCCAGCACAAGACCGTCTTGAAGGCTCTGCAGGGGCAGATCGGTGTTCCACTTCCGATGGTAAACACCGGCGCAATCGCTGCCGCCCTGGCCCCTTTTGCGCTGGTTGATAGCTTCGCCGTGGTTAGCCTGCCTCCGCACACCCTGAGAATCGCCATCACGGAACGCCAGCCCATTTGCATTGTTACCGTTGCCGGTGTCGATTACCTCTATGACCCGGCCGGCATCAGGGTTGGCGCTGTCGGGCAACAGGATAATTACCCGAGAATCGCTATCGTCGGCGACCCAAAGGGAAGTGCCGAGTTCTCCGCGGCAATCGATGTCTTGCTGGCGTTGCCATCAGGCCTGCTCGGGCAGGTGGCGACGGTGGACGCCAAGAGCAAAGACGACGTTTCGATGCGGCTGCGCGGTAACGCGGGGCAGCGAATCGTATGGGGAGACGGTTCACAATCCGTCCTGAAATCGAAGGTGCTGGCTGCGCTGATCAAGAATCAAAAGAAGACCGATTACGTGACGTTTGACGTCTCATCTCCGACCGCTCCCGTGGTTCGCTACGGAAACTTTTAGACACGCCTAGCAGCCTCCGAGACCGAGGGCTTAAAAGCGTTTACTTTCTTCGCGCAAGGGAATATTTCGGTAAAACCATAAGCCTTTGGTTGAACCTTAGGGTTATCACTTGCGAAGCTCTTGGAGCAGAAGCGGAGGAATATCATGGGTCTAAACCAGAACTATCTGGCAGTCATCAAGGTCGTTGGCGTTGGTGGCGGTGGCGTTAATGCGCTGAACCGCATGATTGACGCAGGCCTCCGTGGGGTCGAGTTTGTTGCCATCAACACCGATGCGCAGGCGCTCTTGATGAGCGAGGCTCACGTCAAGCTAGACATCGGTCGCGAGCTGACTCGCGGCCTTGGAGCCGGTGCTGACCCAGAGATCGGCCGTCGTGCGGCCGAGGACCACGCCGATGAGATTGAAGCTGCGCTGAAGGGCGCAGACATGGTCTTCGTGACCGCAGGTGAGGGTGGTGGCACCGGTACCGGCGCTGCTCCGGTAGTTGCGCGCATCGCCAAGAACCTAGAGGCTCTGACCGTGGGTGTTGTCACCCGCCCGTTCGGCTTCGAAGGTAAGCGTCGTTCTCAGCAAGCAGACCAGGGCATCGACGTTCTGCGCGGTGAAGTCGACACCCTCATCGTCGTCCCAAACCAGCGCCTACTAGAGCTGGTCAACAAGTCTGTTTCAGTGGTTGAAGCTTTCGCCACCGCCGATGACGTGCTTCGTGCCGGTGTTCAGGGCATCACCGATCTAATCACCACCCCTGGTCTAATCAACCTCGACTTCGCCGACGTAAAGTCGGTCATGAAGGGTGCCGGTTCGGCTCTCATGGGCATCGGTACCGCCAAGGGCGAAGATCGTGCAGTTCGCGCGGCGGAGATTGCCGTTTCAAGCCCACTTCTCGAGGCAAGCATCGATGGAGCGCACGGAGTGCTACTCCTCATCCAGGGTGCCTCTGACCTTGGTCTTCACGAAATCGACGAGGCAGCTCGTCTGGTTCAAGAGGCAGTTAGCCCAGAAGCCAACATCATTTACGGTACGACCATCGATGACACTCTCGGTGACGAAGTCCGAATCACGGTCATTGCCGCTGGATTTGACGGGGGTGTTCCTCAGGTTCGCAAGGTGGAGCGCAAGCCATACACCAACCCTCTAGCCGGCTCAGCTGCAGCTCCGGCCGCTAGCGCCACCAGCGGTTGGTTCTCAACTCCTGCACCAGAGGTTTCCAGCAACACCGCGCCAATTTCGGTGGTTGCTTCGGAGCCCGATGCTGAGGAAGAGCCAGCGGAATCTGCGATTAGCAGCCTGTTCTCACCTTCGGCGCCAAAGGGTCAGACCGAAGACGGCACCTTCGGCGACGATTTGGACATCCCTGACTTCTTGAAGTAGACGGCAAGCATGTCACTCGCTGAGCGTTACGGCGCTGCCAAGGCAAAGATTGCTTCGGCGGCTCTGGCGGCGGGTCGGCGGGCGGATGAAGTCACGCTTATCGTCGTGACTAAAAACCATCCGGCGCAACTTGCTCTCGATTTGCTAGACCTCGGTGCTCGTGATTTTGGCGAAAACCGAGACCAAGAGGCGGGGCCAAAATCTACCGAGGTTCGAAGCCTGAGCCCGGTCGAACATCGCTGGCACTTTATCGGTCAGCTGCAGAGCAACAAGGTGAAATCGGTGCTCTCTTATGCGGCTTCAATCCATTCTCTGGACCGACTTTCCTTGCTGGATGCACTCGGCAAGGCAACCGTCGAACGCCCAAACCCGGTTGACGTTTTCATTCAGCTAAACCTCACCGATGACCAGGGGAGAGGCGGAATTCAACCTTCTGGTTTGGTTGAGTTCGCGGAGTCAGTGCTGACTAAACCCGGCCTAAATCTTGTCGGTGTGATGGGCGTCGCCGCCTTGGATCATCAGTTAGAGCGCGACTTCGGAGCTATTCGCTCGGCCAGTGAACTACTACAAACCATCGCCCCGCAAGCCAAGGCAATCTCGGCGGGTATGTCGGAGGATTTTGAAACCGCGATTGCCTTTGGCGCGACACACGTGCGCATTGGTAGCGCCATTACCGGAAATCGCCGGTATTAGCCATATTCTGGGGTTGTAAACATCCGCAGGAGGATAAATTATGGCTGGAATTATTTCGCAGGTTACCGGTTGGCTTGGCCTATCCGATGAAGTTGAGGCAGTGCCTTCACGTCCGGCGGCTTCTACCGTTGGCGAGCAGCGCCCAGTCGCGCGCGTAACCCAGATGCGTCCGCGCCGCGGAGCCTCAGATATCAGCGAGATTTACACCATCGAGCCTCGCACCTACGAGGATGCCAAGGAAGTTGCTGCCAACTACCGTCTCGGCATCCCGGTAATCGTCAACATGGGCGACATGTCAGAGGTTGATTCTCGCCGCATGCTGGACTTTATGCGTGGTCTAAAAGAGGGCCTTGAGGGTCACATGAATCGCGTAACTCTAAAGGTTTACCTACTGACTCCGAACCACGTCGCGGTGAACAACGAAGAAGACGAGAACGGCGAAGCTGCCGACGATCTTCTAGTTCGTCCGTAATAGATTTTCAAGTAAATGGGCCTGATCGCGGTAGTAATCTACTGGCTGCTTCAGGCCTATTTCTTTGCCCTCATCGCTAGGTTCGTCTTTGACCTGATTTTGTCGCTAAACCGTCAGTGGCGCCCGCGTGGACTATTGATTGTCTTGGTCGAGTCGATTTACACAATTACCGACCCTCCACTAAAGGCAGTTCGCAGGGTAGTTCCAGGTATCCGTCTCGGTGCGATTCAGCTCGATTTCAGCTGGACCATAGTCATGGCCCTCGTGCTGTTCATGGAACGCATAGTCCTTTCGTTCGCATAGGGTAATCTGGTCGCATGCCTCTAACACCAGAAGATGTAGTCAATAAGCGGTTTCAGCCAACCAAGTTTCGTGAGGGCTACGACCAGGATGAAGTCGATGACTTTCTCGACGAAATCGTGGTTGAACTCCGCCGTCTAGGCCAGGAAAACGAAGACCTTCGCCAGCGCCTGTTGGCCTCAGAGTCACGAATCGCTGAGCTTCAGCGCAGTGGCGCCGGACTGGCCGACCAGCTCAACAACCCAACCGCAGAGTCGGCGTTGAGCCCAATCAGCTCAAATTTGCCGAGTGCGTTCCCTGAAGCAACTCAGGACCCATCAACTCTCGACACCAATAACACCAACAACCTTCTTCAGCTGGCGCGTAAGCTCCACGAGGAGCACGTTCGTGAAGGTCTTGCCAAGCGAGACGCACTCATCGCTGAGGGCCACGCAACCGCCGCTCGTGTGGTTCGTGAGGCCGAGGCGCAGCAGCGCGCCGACATGAGCCGCCTCGAGCAGGAGAAGGCCCTCATCGAGCACAGCATTCAGGAGCTACGTAGTTTCGAGCGCGAGTACCGTGCGAAGCTAAAGACCTACATCGAAAGCCAGCTCGAGGAGTTGGAGCACTCTGATGCCCCAAACACCAACACCGGTTCAACCCCGGCGATTGAGCAGAATTTCTACAACCCTGGCTTCAACGCAGAGCCGGCCGCACCAAACAACCCATTCACGGGTGACTTCGGCTTCGGCAACTAATCAGTGAACCAGGCTAAGTTCGGGCGCCTGCTCGCTTTTCTTGTCACCGGATGGCTGGTGTTGGCGCTAGACCAACTGGCTAAGAATCTGGTTATCGCGAATCTCAAGCCGGGTCAATCTGTGCCGTTGGTCGGTGACTTGATCAAGCTGGTTCTGGTTTACAACGACTCGGCGGCATTCTCCATCGGTTTCGGTGTTACCTGGATCTTCACCATAGTTTCGACCTTGGCGCTTTTGACCGTGCTCTGGTTCGGATCGAAGTTTGAGACCCTCGGCTGGTCAATCACCGGTGGCCTTGCGCTCGGTGGCATCGCCGGAAATCTGATCGATCGGCTTACCCGGGCTCCGGGCTTCATGGTCGGCAATGTAGTTGATTTCATTTCAATTCCCTTCAACTTCCCAATTTTCAACATCGCCGACATCGCGATTGTCGCCGTGGCTATCATCACGGTTCTGCGGATTATGGCCGGCACCCCAATTGGCAAGGCTGCAGTCAAATAGCGATGGGTGAAACAAGACTCCTACCTGTCCCTGATGGCTTAGCCGGAGAACGTGCCGATGCCGGCCTCGCAAAGCTTTTAGGCCTCTCACGCTCGGTCTGCGCCGACATGATTGCAGAGGGTCTGGTTTCTCAGAACGGTAAACCGGTGGCCAAGTCAGATCGCTTGATGCCAGAGGCTTATCTAGAGGTCACTCTGCCAAAGCCAAAAAATCGACTCGAGATTGTGCCGGTCGAGGTCGATGATTTCAAAATCATCTACCAGGATGAGGACATCATCGTCATCGACAAGCCTGCCGGTGTCGCATCGCATCCATCCGTGGGCTGGGATGGGCCAACTGTGCCCGGCGCGCTGCTAGCGATGGGTATTCAAATAGCCACCTCGGGTGCTCAGGAGCGCCAGGGCATCGTCCAGCGGCTCGATGTTGGAACCAGCGGGTTGATGACGCTTGCCAAGTCGGAAGTGGCTTACTCGAGGCTCAAGCAGGCATTTCGCGACCGCACCGTCCACAAGGTCTATCACGCGGTCATCCAGGGATTGGCTGACCCTCTAGCCGGCACCTTTGATGCACCGATTGGTAGGCACCCGAAAGCCGAGTTTAAGTTTGCCGTCATGAACGATGGCAAGCACTCGATCACGCACTACGAGACCCTAGAGGCTTTTCCTTCGGCATCGCTAGTCGAGGTGGTTCTCGAGACCGGACGCACTCATCAAATTCGTGTCCATTTTTCAGCTTTTAGGCACCCGCTAGTTGGCGACACCATGTATGGGGCTGACCCAAAGTTGGCCGCCCGAGTTCACCTCGACCGCCAATGGTTGCACGCCAAGAAACTCAGTTTCATTCACCCGACCAAGGGTGAGACCGTGGAATTTGAGAGCGAATATCCAGCCGATTTGGCCAAGGCGCTCGACATCCTGCGAGGCAACTGAAAACGCTCTGTAACTTGAGTTACAGTAGCCGTCCGTGCAACGTTTGAAGGGAGATAAATGAGCACCGATAAAGACTCATTCGTCCACCTACACGTGCACACCGAGTATTCGATGCTGGATGGTGCAGCCCGTATCAAGCCACTCATCGCCGAGGTGGCCGCGCAGGGTATGCCCGCGATTGGCATCAGTGACCATGGAAATAACCACGGCGCATTTGACTTCTATAAGACGGCTAAATCGGCCGGGGTAAAGCCAATTATCGGCATCGAAGCTTATCTAACCCCTGGCACCGCTCGCCAAGAGCGCACCCGTGTGAAGTGGGGCAATGGCGGCGACGTCGATGGTGACGTCTCGGGTGGCGGTGCATATACGCACATGACCATGTTCGCCGAGAATACCCCGGGCATGTACAACCTATTCCGGATGTCATCCAAGGCTTGGCTCGATGGCTATTACTTCAAACCTCGCATGGACCGCGAGCTTTTGAACACCTACGGTAAGGGCATCATCGCCACCACGGGTTGTGTCTCCGGCGAGGTTCAAACTCGCCTTCGTCTCGGTCAGTATGACGAGGCACGCAAGGCAGCGGCGGAGTTCCAGGACATTTTCGGCAAGGAAAACTTCTTCGCTGAAATCATGGACCACGGTCTCGACATCGAACGCCGAACCATGAACGACTTGTTGCGTCTGGCCAAAGACCTAGACATGCCGCTGCTGGCAACCAACGACCTGCACTACACCCACGCGGGAGATGCTTCGGCTCATGAAGCGTTGCTTTGCGTTCAGTCGGGCTCGACCCTTATGGATCCGAATCGATTCAAGTTCGACGCTCAAGAGTTTTACCTGAAGTCGGCCAAGCAGATGCGTGAGCTTTTTGCTGATTACCCTGAGGCCTGCGACAACACCCTGCTGATTGCCGAGCGCTGCAACGTTGAGTTCGTGGAACGCGAACTCATGCCCCGATTCCCTGTCCCTGAGGGGCACACCGAGGCCAGCTGGTTCGAACAAGAAGTCGCCGCTGGAATGCAACGTCGTTACAAGGGTGACATCCCAGAGGCGCAGGCCAAGCAGGTTTCCTACGAGGTTGAAGTCATCAAGCAAATGGGCTTCCCTGGTTACTTCTTGGTGGTTGCCGACTTCATCGCTTGGGCGCGCGCCCAGGGCATCCGTGTTGGCCCGGGCCGTGGTTCGGCTGCCGGCTCGATTGTGGCCTACGCCCTCGGCATCACCGAACTTGACCCGGTTAAGCACGGCCTGATTTTCGAGCGTTTCTTGAACCCAGAACGTGTTTCGATGCCCGACATCGATGTTGACTTCGATGACCGCCGCCGTGGCGAGGTGATTCGCTATGTCTCAGACAAATATGGCGATGACCGCGTAGCTCAGATCGTCACCTTTGGAACCATCAAGGCCAAGCAGGCGCTCAAAGATGCTGGCCGAGTCTTGGCCATGCCTTACTCTGTTGGCGAAAAACTCACCAAGGCAATGCCGCCGATGGTTCTGGGCCGAGACATCGCGCTAAGCGACATGATCGACAAGACCTCGGAGCGCTACAAAGAGGCGCAAGATTTCCGAGACCTAATCGAAGGCGACGACGATTCGGCCAAGGTTTTCGAGTTGGCTCAGGGTCTGGAAAACCTGAAGCGCCAATGGGGTGTTCACGCGGCCGGCGTCATCATGTCGGCCGAACCACTATTAGATGTCATCCCGATTATGAAGCGCGAGGATGATGGTGCCATCATCACTCAGTTTGACCAACCGCCCTGCGAAAAACTCGGTCTGCTCAAGATGGACTTCCTAGGTCTAAGAAACCTAACCGTCCTCGATGACACCCTGGCCAATATCAAATCGAACCGCGGCGAGGATGTTGTGCTGGAGGATCTGGATCTGGATTCCGACCAGGCCACTTTTGATCTGCTTTCCCGCGGTGACACTCTGGGTGTTTTCCAATTGGATGGCACTGCAATGCGCTCGCTCCTGCGTTTGCTGAAGCCAACCCTTTTCGAACACATCTCTGCGGTTATTGCTTTGTATCGCCCAGGTCCGATGGGTATGAACTCGCACACAAACTATGCGCTTCGCAAAAACGGGCAACAGGAAATTGATTCGGTTCACCCCGAGCTGTCGGAGTCACTTGCCGATGTTCTAGACCCCACCTTCGGTCTGATTGTTTATCAAGAGCAGGTGATGGCGGCCGCACAGAAGGCCGCTGGTTTCACCCTTGGTAAAGCCGACCTTTTGCGCCGCGCCATGGGTAAGAAGGATAAGCAGGAGCTGGACAAGCAGTACGAGGGCTTCTCGAACGGCATGAAGGCCAACAGCTACAGCGATGAGGCCATCAAGGCCCTCTGGGACACACTTCTTCCTTTCGCCGACTATGCGTTCAACCGCGCCCATTCGGCCGCATACGGTGTCCTTTCATACTGGACGGCCTACCTCAAGGCCAACTTCCCAGCCGAGTACATGGCCGCACTACTGACCTCGGTCGGAGACTCGAAAGACAAACTGGGGCTCTACCTAAGCGAGTGTCGCCGCATGGGAATCAATGTTCTGGCGCCAGATGTCAACGAATCGATTGCGGCTTTTAGCGCGGTCGGTAAAGACATCCGTTTTGGTTTGGGTGCTGTTCGAAACGTTGGTTTGAATGTTGTGGATGGCATTGCCACCTCGCGTGCCGACAAGGGGCGATTCACCTCCTTCCATGATTTCCTGCGCAAGGTTCCAGCTGTGGTTTGCAGCAAGCGAGTCATCGAATCGCTGATCAAGGCCGGCGCATTTGACTCTTTGGGTAACACCCGTCGATCTTTGGTCGAAATCCATGAGGAAGCCGTGGATGCACAAGCCTCGCTGAAGAAAAATGAGGCTGTTGGTCAGGTCGACCTATTCGGTTCGTTATTTGATTCTGACCCCGATGTGCAAGACACCTTCGGTGGAAACGTGCCGGACCGGCCGGAGTGGGCTAAAAAAGAAAAACTTGCCTATGAACGCGACATGCTCGGGCTCTATGTTAGCGATCACCCGTTGGCCGGCCGCGAGGCGCAGTTGGCTCGCCACAGCCAGATGAGTATCGCCGACCTCCACGCCAGCGAAACCATTGCCGATGGCGAAACCGTAACCATTGCCGGTCTAGTTACCTCGGTTCAGCACCGAGTTGCCAGGGCCTCGGGTAACCCATACGGAGCCGTAACCGTCGAAGACTTCGAGGGGGAGCTGAACGTTATGTTGATGGGCAAGACCTATCAGGAGTTTGGTCGAAACCTAGAGGCCGACCAGGTTGTTGTGGTCCGTGGGCGAGTGAGCCAACGCGACGACGGCAAGAGCATTAATGCTTACTCAATCGAAACCATCGAGGGTGGCGGGGATGGCCCTAGCGGACCAATTATCGTCAGGCTCGTCGAAGCGGAAGCAACGCGAGAGGTCCTCGAAGAGTTGGACCGAATTTTGCGCACTCATGCAGGTGCGGACGAAGTTCAGGTAAAACTGATCAGCGGTGAAACCGAGAGGTTCTTCAAGCTCCAGCCAACCGTGAAAATCAGTGGAGAACTCATCGGGGAACTCAAGGTTCTTCTCGGTTCTTCCTGCTTGAACTAAACCAGCTTTTCGCCAGGCTTCATGTAGCTGCGCTGGTAGTAAAGCAGAGCCTCATCTTCGGTGCCGCTCAAACCCTCAACTACGTCAACAATGACAACTGCATTGTTTTCAATGTCATGGATGTCGCGGATTTTGCCAATCAAAATTGAAGTCGCTGCCGGGAAAACCGGGACCCCATAAGGACCCTCATGCCAGTCGTTCGGCACAAAACGCTGAGTGTGGTCGGCAGCCATGCGCTGAGCAAGGGGCATGGTCTGTGCCCCCAGCGTGTGAATCGCCACATACTTGCCCACGGCAAGGCTGGCGAAGGTGCTTGAACCCTTGGACACGTTGAAGCTAAGTAACGGCGGGTTGGCGCCGAGAGATGTCATTGAGGTAGCGGTGAATCCAATTGGCTTGCCCTCATTGTCGAGAAGCGTGATTACCGAAACGCCTGATGCATGCCGGCGAAAACTCGCGCGGAGGGCCTCCATTGGGTCTTTTTCGGGAACTAAATTTTGCATTTTCTACCTTTGTCTCAACGCTTTCAACCATAACCAACCGAAACTTGTTTCCATTTCAACGCCTAGAATTACGACTATTGAAGACGGAGGACGATTGACTGAGTCACTGGGTGTGAACCTACGCGTTATTGACCTGCGCGGCCAGCAGCTGAATGCAGAATCTGTCAATGCCGCGGTGCCTCGCGCTGCCCTCGATATTTCCATCGCGGTTTCGCAAATTCAGGGATTGTTAGCCGATGTCAAGACTCGCGGCCTAGACGCAGTGGTCGAAGTGACCATCGAGCGAGATGGTGTCGACCCGCGCCCAATCAAGGTTTCTCCCGAGGAAATGGCGCACGCGTTAGCCGAGCTAGAACCAGAGCTTAGAAAAGCCATCGAAGTTTCAATCGATCGAGTCCGTAAGGTATCTCAGGCAACCATGCCGAGCCCGGTAACCGTGGAGCTTGCCGCTGGAGCCCGTGTTCACCAGCGCTACCAGCCGGTGGATTCTGTCGGGCTTTATGTTCCTGGCGGTAAAGCGGTTTACCCTTCGAGCGTGATCATGAACGTGGTTCCGGCCCAAGTTGCCGGAGTGAAGCGTTTGGTGGTTGCGACGCCGGCCCAAAAAGACTTTGGCGGCCGACCACACCCGACCGTTCTGGCTACCGCCCAGCTGCTGGGCGTGACCGAGGTGCTCTGCATGGGTGGACCGGCGGCTATCGCAGGTTTTGCTTATGGTTTGCCGCAGATTGATTTCACCGGAGTCAATCTGGTCACCGGCCCCGGCAACATTTATGTAGCAGCCGCTAAGCGTGCGCTGCGCGGCACCATCGGAATAGACTCTGAAGCCGGCACCACCGAGATCCTGATTTTGGCTGATGACTCGGCAAATGCTCGGTTCATCGCCTATGACCTGGTCAGCCAGGCCGAGCACGACGAGGCGGCGGCATCCGTGTTGGTCACCACCTCGGTTGAGTTGGCCAATGCGGTAATCAATGAAATTAGTGAAGTCGCAGCACAAACTAGGCATGCAGATCGTGTTCGCACAGCTCTCGAGGGACAACAATCGGCCATCGTTCTGGTCGACGACATGAAGGCGGGGGTGGCTTTTGCCAACGCCTATGCAACTGAGCACCTCGAAATTCACACCCGAGATAACCACGAAACCTTGCGTGAAATCACGAATGCTGGAGCTATCTTCCTAGGTGACTACTCGCCGGTGAGCTTGGGGGACTACATGGCTGGTTCAAACCATGTGCTGCCAACCGGGCAGCAGGCCAAATTTGGTGCCGGATTGGGTGTTCTGAGTTTCCTGCGCGCCCAGCAGGTCATTGATTACGACCGAACCGGACTGTCCGAGATCGCCGGACTGGTCGACAAATTTGCACAATCCGAAGGTCTACCTGCACACGGTGAAGCCATCACGGCTCGATTTGAAAACTAAGGGAGACAACAATGCATTGTCCGTTCTGCCGTTATCCAGACTCTAGAGTCACCGATTCGCGCACCTCTGACGACGGTTCTTCGATTCGCCGCCGTCGCCAGTGCCCGGAGTGCAACATGCGTTTCAGCACCACCGAAACCGCGAGCCTCCTGGTGGTCAAGCGCAGTGGTGTGACCGAACCGTTCAGACGCGACAAGATTATCAACGGTGTTCGTAAGGCATGTCAGGGGCGCCCGGTTTCGGATGCCGACTTGGCCATGATTGCGCAAGAAGTCGAAGAAAGCATTCGCTCGAGCGGAGTCGCCCAAATCGATGCCTTCGATGTGGGTCTAGCGACCTTGGAGCCGCTAAGAAAACTAGATGAAGTCGCTTTCATGCGTTTCGCCAGCGTTTATCAGGGGTGGGAGACTCTCGAAGATTTCGAGGCAGCCATCGGAGTTCTGAAAAAGAATCGTGACCAGCATGATCTATAACTTTATTTTCAAGACCTTTTTTGCCCGGATGGACCCCGAAGCCGCCCACCACCTAGTGGTTTTTGCTATCAGAGTTGCCGGTGCGGTGCGCCTGACTAAGTTGGCGAAACTGCGCCCGACTGGCAGGGGAGCGGTTCAGGCTTTTGGTCTGCATTTTGACGCACCGTTTGGCTTGGCGGCTGGTTTTGATAAGAATGCGGTGGCTGTCAGAGCCCTGGGTGAACTGGGTTTTTCACACATCGAAATCGGCACCGTGACGGCAATCGGTCAGAGCGGCAATGAAAAACCAAGACTGTTTCGCCTAATTGCCGATCGCGCGCTAATCAACCGAATGGGCTTCAACAACGATGGCGCGGCCATTGTCGCCAAGCGCCTTGAGGCGTTGCGCGCCAAGCACGGCAGCAAGCTGCCGGTTATTGGTGTGAACATCGGTAAATCTCGTGTGGTTGAGGTCGAGGATGCCGTGGACGACTATCGGAGCAGCGCAAGACTTTTGGCGCCTTGGGCCGATTACATCGCGGTCAACGTCTCTTCACCGAACACCCCGGGCCTAAGGTCCCTTCAATCGGTTGAGTCACTGCGCCCGATCCTGATTGCTGTTCAACAAGAAGCCCTAGGCAAGCCAATCTTGGTCAAGATTGCGCCAGATCTGGCCGATGAAGACATCGAAGCGGTTGCCGACCTGGCTCTCGAGCTCGAACTTGCCGGTGTTATCGCCACCAACACCACGCTTTCGCGGGCCAACCTGATTACCGATGCAACCAAGGTTGAATCAATTGGCGCCGGCGGGCTCTCTGGTGCGCCATTGAAGAAGCGTTCCCTAGAGGTTTTGAACGTGCTTGCGGCCCGCCTAGCTGGCCGTTCGGCAATCATCTCGGTTGGTGGCATTGAGACCGGTGAAGAGGCGGCTGAGCGTCTTAGTGCGGGTGCCACCCTGGTCCAGGGTTACAGCGGTTTCATTTACGCCGGGCCGTTCTGGGCTCGAACCATCAATAAGTTCCTGACCAAATAACTAGGTCAAAGCGAAAGGGGCGGCCACGATAGTGGCCGCCCCTTTTGCAAATCTGCTGATCAGTTACTCGACTTTTGCGCCACGCTTCACCTGTGGCTTTGGAAGGCGCATCGGGCGCATCTGAATTGAGCGCATGGCTGCATACCAGCGCACGCCCTTCTCAATCTTTCCCTTGCCGAACTTCTTACCAATGGCCTTCTCGACACGACGGCCGATCAGAAATGCGTCGACGGCGATGATGAAGAAGAGTACCCACATCGCGATCAGGGTATAAACCTGAACTGCGGTGCTACCCGAGTAAGAAATGATGATCATCACAAAAAGTGCCGGCATAACCAGCTGGCCGGCGGTGAATCGAGAGTCGACTAGGTCGCGAGCTAACCGGCGCTGAGGACCCCTGTCGCGAACGGTTAGGTAACGCTCTTCTCCACGCAGCATGCCCTCGCGAGCCTTGCGGCGCTCATCGTTTGCTGAGGCTTTGGCGGCTTTGATCGCATCCGGAGAGCGATCTCCGATTAGAGGCTTGCGGCGAGCCGCTTCCTGCTGCTTACGTGCCGGGGTAGGGCGGCCTTTGCCAGTTGACGGAGTGTTGTCGGTCATGATGTTCCTCAGTTCCAAGTTGGACTTTAAGATTACTCTCATGACACCAACTCCGATTTCAATCGATGCCGCCCAACTCGAACAAGCCAAGACGCTAATTGAGGCCAACTTTTCGGCTGCCACCGATGAGCTAGCCAGCCTGGTGCGCATCCCTGGAATTGCCTGGGAGGCATTTGACGCTCATAACCTCGAGCTCAGCGCCGAAACCATCGCCAAGTTATTCAAAGACACCGGAGTCTTTGAATTAGTTGAGGTGCGTCGTGCATCGGTTGACGGAAAACCGGGCTCACCAGCCATCGTGGCGCGCCGTGCAGCCCGAAACGGCAAGCCTCAGATTTTGCTCTACGCTCACCACGATGTCCAGCCTCCCGGCGATGATGCCGCTTGGTTCACCACACCTTTTGAACCGGTCATCAAAAATGGCCGCATGTATGGCCGTGGTGCTGCTGATGACAAGGCCGGCATCGTTTCTCACCTTGCCGCCATCCGTACCTTGGTGGCAGTCTGTGGACCAGATTTCGAAGTCGGAATCAGCGTTTTCATCGAGGGCGAAGAAGAAGCCGGCTCACCAACCTTCCGCCCATTCCTCGAGGAGAACCAGGACATTCTCAAAGCGGACTGCATCGTTGTGGCCGACTCTGGAAACTGGTCGGAATCGATCCCGGCACTAACCGCCACTCTAAGAGGCCTCGTGTCTCAGGTCATCGAGGTCCAAACTCTGGATCACGCTTTGCACTCTGGGATGTATGGGGGAGCAGTTCCAGATGCCATGACCGCAACCATCCGTTTGCTCGCTAGCTTGCATGACTCAGACGGCGCAGTTGCCGTTGCCGGACTTCATGAGGGTAAGGCCGCTGATCTGCCTTATTCCGACGCCGATTTACGCCGTGATTCCGGTCTATTAGAAGGCGTATCTCAGATCGGCACCGGCACCATCCTCGATCGAATCTGGAACAAACCGTCAATCACCATAATCGGCATCGATGGTCAGACAGTGGCCCTTTCTTCAAACACGATGTTGCCATCCGTTTCTTCAAAGATCTCGATGCGCATTGCTCCCGGCCAAAAACCAGAGGAGGCCCTCGCGGCGCTGCGTGCCCACCTCGAGGCAAACGTTCCGTTTGGTGCCCGCCTCACCTATGGCGAAACCGAAATGGGCAAACCTTTTGCCGTGGATGACTCGGGATGGGCGTCGGAGCTCGCTCGCGTAGCACTCAAGGCCGCTTGGGATGAGACCGCCGTCGACATCGGGGTCGGTGGCTCGATTCCTTTCATCGCAGACCTAATCGAGGTGTTCCCGGGCGCTCAGATTCTGGTGACCGGTGTCGAAGACCCAGATTCAAGGGCACACAGCCCAAATGAGTCAGTTCACCTGGAATCTTTGCGAAAGACCATGCTGGCCGAAGCACTTATGTTGCTCGGCGGGAATGCTTTTTCGGCTTGAGCTGTTTTACACTAGGTATCAGCAACAAATAAGCGATTGGAGCCAAAATGACTGACACTCTCACCCACGGTGTAGAACTTACCGAGCAGGCTAAGAGCAAGGTACGCACGCTTATTGCCGCCGAAGGCCGCGATGACCTGCGACTACGCGTTGCAGTTCAGCCTGGCGGTTGCTCAGGTCTGATTTACCAGCTTTACTTCGATGAGCTTCTCGAAGACTCAGACGTCGTGAAGGACTTTGACGGCGTTGAGGTTGTTGTCGACAAGATGAGCGTTCCTTACCTAGACGGCGCTTCGATTGATTTCGAGGACACCATCCAGAAGCAGGGTTTCACCATCGACAACCCAAACGCAGAGGGTTCATGCGCCTGCGGTGACTCATTTAGCTAAAGATTTCTCAAATCACCCGGCCGCCATTTTGGTGAGCCGGGTTTTTTGTTGAAAATTGAGCCACGGATGGGGTGTTTTTGGGCTATTTACTGAGAACCGAGGCGTAGACTACTCAGGTAACGATTCGATATTCGAAGGGTCGATTGTGCTTTCTAAGCGTGGATTGAAGTGGGCCGCAGTGCCTGCAATTGCTTCTCTGTCTCTACTCCTAACCGGGTGTAGTACCGAGGAGCTTCGTGGTTACCTACCGGGCACGCCTGGTATCACTAACCACACTGACCGCATCACCGGACTCTGGACTACCAGCTGGATTGTGTTGCTAATCGTCGGAATTATCTCTTGGGGTCTTATGGCCTGGGCGATGGTCGTTTACCGCCGCCGCAAGGGGGAGACCGGCCTACCTGCACAGTTGCGTTACAACAACCCAATTGAGACTCTGTTCACCATCGTGCCGTTGATTCTCGTGGTTGGCTTCTTCGCCTTCACCGCGCGTGACATTCAGGCTATCGAGACTCCAACCGTGAACCCGGATGTCAAGATCCAGGTAATTGGCAAGCAGTGGAGCTGGGACTTCAACTACACCAACGCCAACGTCTATGACTCGGGAATCCAGTCTCAGTTCAAGGGCAAAGAGGGAAGCGAGGCTAAGCTTCCTGTCCTTTACCTACCGGTTAACAAGACCGTAGAGCTCGACCTAACTTCTCGCGACGTTATTCACTCCTTCTGGGTAATCGACTTCCTTTACAAGAAGGACATGTTCCCGGCTCGCACCAACCACATGTACTTCACCCCTCAGAAGGTCGGAGACTACAAGGGCAAGTGTGCCGAGCTTTGTGGCGAATTCCACTCGATGATGTTGTTCAACGTAAAGGTTGTTCCTCAGGCCGAGTATGACGCCCACATGGCACAGCTAGCAGCCGCCGGCAACGTTGGTCAGCTTGATGCCAAGTTCTCGCGCAACCAGAACCTTCCTGCAGACAACCCAGAAATTCGAGGCTAACGAAAAATGGCTACCGCAACTAAGGCAAACGTAGGCACCGCAAAGAAGACCAAGGGTCAAATCCTTGTCGACTGGATCACTACCACCGACCACAAGAAAATCGGTTACCTGTACCTGATTACCTCGTTCCTATACTTCCTAATCGGTGGTGTGATGGCTCTGGTCATCCGCGCCCAGCTATCGGCTCCTGGTCTTGAGATCGTCGCAACTAAAGAGCAGTACAACCAGCTCTTCACCATGCACGGCACCATCATGCTCTTGATGTTCGCAACCCCATTGTTTGCGGCGTTCGCTAACATCTTGATGCCGGTCCAGATTGGTGCGCCGGATGTGGCTTTCCCACGTCTAAACGCCATCGCTTACTGGTTCTACTTCTTCGGTTCGTTCGTTGCAGTTGCAAGCTTCTTCACCCCTCAGGGTGCGGCAAGCTTCGGTTGGTTCGCCTACGCTCCGCTTTCAAGCACCACCTTCTCACCAGGTTTGGGTGGAGACCTCTGGGTCTTCGGTCTAGCACTGAGTGGTTTCGGAACCATCATGGGTGGCGTGAACTTCATCACCACCATCTTGACCATGCGTGCTCCTGGTATGACCATGTGGCGTCTTCCAATCTTCACTTGGAATACCTTGGTTACCTCGATTTTGGTCATCATGTGTTTCCCTCCTCTTGCGGCAGCACTATTCGCCCTTGGAGCAGACCGCCGTTTTGGAGCACACATCTTTGACCCAGCCAACGGTGGCCCAATGCTTTGGGAGCACTTGTTCTGGTTCTTCGGTCACCCAGAGGTTTACATCCTGGCGCTACCGTTCTTCGGAATCGTCTCGGAGATCTTCCCTGTCTTCAGCCGCAAGCCAATCTTTGGTTACAAGACCCTGGTCTACGCAACCATCGCCATCGCAGCACTTTCGATGACGGTGTGGGCTCACCACATGTATGTCACCGGAACCGTTTTGCTTCCGTTCTTCGCATTCACCACCATGTTGATTGCGGTTCCGACCGGTGTGAAGGTATTCAACTGGATCGGCACCATGTGGCGCGGTTCGGTTACTTTCGAGACACCGATGCTTTTCACCCTTGGCTTCCTTACCACCTTCATCTTTGGTGGATTGACCGGTGTGATTTTGGCCTCGCCAGTACTCGACTTCCACCTTTCAGACAGTTACTTTGTGGTCGCACACTTCCACTACGTAGTGTTTGGTACCGTCGTGTTCGCAATGTTTGCGGGTATCTACTTCTGGTACCCAAAGATGACCGGAAAGATGTTGAACGAGCGTCTGGGCAAGATCCAGTTCTGGCTACTATTCATCGGTTTCCACGCAACCTTCTTGATCCAGCACTGGTTGGGCGTCATGGGTATGCCTCGTCGTTACGCAACCTACCTGCCTGAGGATGGCTTCACCTGGATGAACCAGTTCTCGACTGCTGGTTCGGTCATCCTTGCGCTGTCATTCCTTCCATTCCTTTGGAACGTTTACATCACCGCTCGTAAGGGCACCGTGACTACTCTCAACGACCCATGGGGTTATGGACGTTCGCTCGAGTGGGCAACTGCTTCACCGTTCCCACGTCACAACTTCACTTCGATCCCACGCGTTCGCTCCGAATCGCCTGCCTTTGACTTGAACCACCCGGAGTTTGCTGCTCCAGAGGCGCACGCCTCAACTACCAAGAAGGGCTAACCCATGAAATTCAACGGAAATCTCTTCTGGTTCTTGACCGCGTTTTATTTCTTTGACTCGGCTGCGTATGCAGTTTGGTTTTACAATTCAAACCATGGCGGCTTCGAGCCGATCGGCACCGCGGCAATCGCGATGCTTGGCATCATGTCGGCCTTCCTTGCCTTCTACCTAAAGAAGACCAACAAGGTTCAGGGCCCAGTCCCTGAGGACCGTTTGGACGCCAACATTGAAGAAGGTGACTCAGAGCTCGGTTTCTTCGCTCCTTGGAGCTGGTGGCCTTTCTTCCTGGGCATCTTTGCATCGATTGTGTTTGCTTCACTCGCGATCGGTTGGTGGTTGTTCTTCATCGGATTCCCACTGGCTATCGTTGCCCTTATTGGACTCGTGTTCGAGTTCAGCCGAGGACAGCACGCACACTAAGTTCAATAGCAAAACCCCTCCTTCGGGAGGGGTTTTCTTTTTACCCGGGGGAGAGCGCTATTTGTTTAGAGGGTGTTCAATGTGCCCGTCGGCGTGGCTGCTGATCACCTCAGACATAACCACCACAGACATAACCACTCTGTAGGCGTCGTACCATCGCTCTGCGCCAATGTAGCCAGCCGTGGCCAACGCCATACATCCATGATGATTGCATCGAGACGGTGGAACTCTTTGTCATAGACGCCAGGTTTGAAGATGAAGGATGCAGAGAACATGCAACCCGTATCGAGCATGTTGCACGACGTCGAATTGCCGACAACTGCTAACCGAGTCGAGCCAAGTCGATTCAGGCTCGTTCAACTCGATGGGGAGTGCAATTGGTTAAAGCAATGGGCCGGAACCCCGAGGGATTCCGGCCCGAAAGCTTTGTAGCTTACTTCTTGGCTGCAGGCTTCTCAGCAGCCGGCTTCTTAGCAGCGGTGACTGCCTTCTTAGCCGGAGCTTCGGTTACTGCAGGAGCGTGGTCGTGATGTGCGGCATCAAGTTCACCCTGAGAAACCGGCGCAATGCGGTCTTCGAAGTAGAAGCGTGATAGACCGGCACGTAGACGCGCGCTTATCGTGATCTTGCCCTGGGCGTTCGGGCGAGCGAGGGTTGGCTGGTAGTCCTTGAAGTCAACCAGCTTCCACTGCTCAAACGCGTCGAGAGGCTCGTGAATTTCGATGTACTCGCCGTGTGGCAGACGAATGATTCGACCAGTCTCACGGCCGTGTAGGGCAATCTCGCGGTCCTTGCGCTGCAATGACAAGCAAACACGCTTGGTCACTAGGTAGGCAATGATTGGGGCAACTAGCAGGATGATCTGGATCGAGACCAAGACGTTGTTTAGCGACATCTTGAAGTTGGTTGCGATCAAGTCGGTGCTTGCGCCGGCCCAAAGAGCCGCGTAGAAGGTCACACCGGCGGCACCGATTGCGGTACGGGTAGGTGCGTTACGTGGACGGTCTAGAACGTGGTGCTCACGCTTGTCTCCGGTCACCCATGCCTCAAGGAATGGGTAAAGTGCAACGACAACTAGGAAGCCAACGCCGACAATCATCGGTAGCAGGATGTTCCATGCCCAGGTGACCCCGCCAGCGGTGACCTCTAGGTGGGTGGGCGCCAAACGTAGCGCACCATCCAGGAAGCCGATGTACCAGTCAGGCTGGGTACCAGCAGAAACTGGCGATGGGTCGTAGCCACCGTAGTTCCAGACCGGGTTGATGGTGAAGGTTGCGGCGATCAGCATGATGACACCGAAGACGATGAAGAAGAAGCCACCAGCCTTCGCTACGTACACAGGCATAAGTGGGTAACCAACAACGTTGGTGTCCTTGCGGCCTGGGCCTGAGTAGTGGGTGTGCTTGTGAATGACCACCATGAACAAGTGGATGACGATAAAGATCAAGATCAGTGCCGGCACGAGAAGGATGTGTAGGCCGTATAGACGGGCAACAATCTGCTCACCTGGGAACTCACCACCGAATAGCAGTGATGAGGTGTAGGCGCCGATAACCGGTAGGCCCTTGATCATTCCATCGATGATGCGAAGACCGTTACCTGACAGTAGGTCGTCAGGTAGTGAGTAACCGGTGAAGCCGGCAGCCATACCTAGAACGAAAAGCATGAAGCCAACTACCCAGTTGATCTCGCGTGGCTTGCGGAATGCACCGGTGAAGAAAACGCGAAGCATGTGTAGGCCGGCGGCAGCAACAAATAGCAGAGCGGCCCAGTGGTGAACCTGGCGCATCAACAATCCACCGCGAACTTCGAATGAGATGTCCAGGGTAGATGCGTAGGCGATCGACATCTCTGCACCCTTTAGCGGGCCGTAGACGCCGTCGTAGATGACCGGAGTCATCGCCGGCTGGAAGAAGAAGGTTAGGAACGTTCCCGAAAGCAGCAAGACGAAGAAGCTGTATAGGGCAACCTCACCAAGCATGAAAGACCAGTGGTCAGGGAAGACCTTACGGCCAAATTCCTTCAAGATGCCTGCGACGCCAACGCGCTCGTCGAGGTAGTTAGCGGTTCCGGCTAGGAAACCGCCCTTTTTCTGAGTGTTTACAGCAGTGCTCATTCTTAACGCTCCCAGAAGCTAGGGCCAACAGGTTCGGTGAAGTCGCTTTGCGCGATTAGGTAACCCTCTGCATCAACGGCGATAGGCAGCTGAGGTAGTGGGCGCGATGCTGGGCCAAAGACAACCTTGCAAGCGTCGGTGACGTCGAAGGTTGACTGGTGGCATGGGCAAAGCAGGTGGTGGGTGTGCTGTTCGTAAAGAGCAACCGGGCAACCCACGTGGGTGCAGATCTTGCTGTATGCAACGATGCCGTCGTATGACCAGCTCTTGCGCTCTTCAGATTCTTTGATTTCGCTTGGGTCAAGGCGCACTAAAAGCACTGCCGCCTTTGCCTTCTCTTCGAGCTTGTGGTGTTCCAGCTCTGCGAGGCCCTCAGGGATTACGTGGAATACAGAACCCAGGGTTACATCAGACGCCTTGATAGGCAGACCGCTTGGGTCCTTGGTCAAACGTGTTCCGGCCTTCCACATGGTGTGGCGCAGAGTGTCCTTAGGGTTTGGGCCTAGGTCACCGAAGAAGAAGATGGCAGGAATCGGGAACAGGGCCAGGGCACCGTAGAGCGAACGGCGAATCAGCTTGCGGCGAGAGAAACCAGACTCGCTGTCGGCAAGCTTGATGATTTCGATTGCGCGAGCACGAACTGCCTCGTTGCCGCGGGTCTGGTGGCGTTCCTCAGAAACTTCTGCGTCCGGCATCAATGTCTTGGCCCAGTGAACCGCGCCGATGCCGATACCGAAGAGTCCCAGGGTAATTCCAAGGCCCATGTAAAGGGTGTTGTTGCGAACGGTACCTAGGTCATCGCTCAGTGGGAAGGCGAAGTAGGCGTAGATCGAGAAGATCGAGCCAATCACTGACAACAAGAACAGGATTGCGACCTGTCGAGCTGCAGCCTTCTCGTGCTTCACGCTCTTGTCGGTCATGCGAACGCGGTGCGGCTCCATGCCAGGGTCGACTACCTTGTCAGCTGCAACTACTGCTAGGCCGCCCGTGTACTCGAACTCAGGTTCGTGAGAACCGTTGCCAGATGCGATGCTCTTGCTGTCGCTCACTGATTACTCCCTTTGTGTGTTCTGAAAAAACTTGTCAAAAAATTTGAGACTGGCACTTAGTTTGACTTGGCGCCAAGCCAAATGGTGATTGCGATTATGAAGCCGAGTGCAAAGATCCAGATGAAAAGACCTTCAACTACTGGGCCCAGGTTGCCGAGCTCGTAACCACCGGCAGAAGGGTTCTTCTGAACGTAGGTTAGGTAGGTGATGATGTCTTTTTTGTCGGTCGGGGTTAGGTTCGCGTCGTTGAATACTGGCATGTTCTGAGGGCCAGAAAGCATGGCTTCGTAGATGTGAATTGCCTTGGTCTGAGTTAGTGCCGGGGCATACTTACCCTCGGTTAGTGCTCCACCAGCACCAACCGCGTTGTGGCACATTGCGCAGTTGATGCGGAATAGCTCTCCACCGCGGGTAGCGTCACCGTTAGGAGCAAGCTGGGCCTCGGTTGGGATTGCAGGGCCAGGAGCCAGGGAGCCAACGTAGGCGGCAAGCGCCTTGGTCTGCTCCTCGGTGAACTGAGATGGCTTGACCATTAGCTGAGGACCTGAGGCCTGACCAGGCATACGACCGGTGGCTACCTGGAACTCAGCCGCAGCTGCTCCGACACCAATCAGGCTTGGGGCGTTTGCCGTGCCCTCGGCGTTCTTACCGTGGCAGCTAGCGCAGTTGGCTAGGAAAAGCTTGTGCCCCTCGTCTACCTGCGCAGAACTAGCTGCAGCAGAAACCGGGGTGGCCGAGGCCACCGCTGCGGTGGTCGCAGCGTAGCCGCCGCCGCTGACCGCTAGGCCAGCCGCGATAACCAGAATGGCAGCCATCGGGTTGCGACGTGAAGTTTTTACATTGCGCTTCATAAAAGGCATAACAAGTCTCTCCGGTTTTTATTTCAGTACGTAAACGATTAGGAACAGGCCGATCCAGACGACGTCAACGAAGTGCCAGTAGTAAGACACGACGATTGCGCTGGTTGCCTCATAGTGACCAAACTTCTTCGCCGCATAGGTGCGGCCAATGATGATCAAGAAAGCGATGAGACCGCCGGTTACGTGAAGAGCGTGGAAGCCGGTGGTGATGTAGAAGGCGCTGCCGTAGGCGTTCGAGTTGAGCATGACGCCCTCAGAGATGAGGGTCGAGTACTCCCAGACCTGGCCGGCAACGAAGACCGCGCCGAGGAGGTAGCTGAGGAAGAACCACTCAACCATTCCCCACTTGACAGGGGAGAGGCCGGTTGCGCGAGGTTGAAGACGCTCCGCCGCGAAAACACCAAACTGAGCGGTGAACGAGGAGCTCACCAGGATCAGGGTGTTGACCAAAGCGAACGGTACGTTCAATATTTGGGTGTCGTGGGCCCAGATCTCTGGCGAGTTGGCGCGCAGGCTGAAGTACATTGCGAACAGTGCCGCAAAGAACATCACCTCGCTGCCAAGCCAAACGATTGTTCCTACCGAGGTAGAACTTGGGCGGTTGATTGCAGGCTGTGTCAAAGTAGTCGAAGACATGGTTAAATCCTAACCCCGCGACCGGCTCGGAACGGTCATTTTGAGCGGTTTTATTGGGATTTTCGGCAATAAACTTGTCAACATGACTAGCGTTTTCAATTGGCCCAACATTCTCGGCAAACTGCTTCTGAAAAAAGATCTTGAGCGCGCCGAAGCACACTGGGCAATGCGCGATATTATGTCTGGCGATGCCACCG
Source organism: Microbacteriaceae bacterium (assembly GCA_947453465.1). Classification (GTDB taxonomy): domain Bacteria; phylum Actinomycetota; class Actinomycetes; order Actinomycetales; family Microbacteriaceae; genus Rhodoluna. The sequence continues at coordinate 33,482 of CANGGL010000003.1, forward strand.
AGGCTCAGGTTGGCGCCTTCATGATGGCGCTTCGCTCTAAGGGCGAGACCGTGGACGAACTTTCGGGTCTGGTCGATGTAATGCTTCAGAACGCGGTCATCTTGAGTACCGGTCCGGACGCCGTCGATATCGTGGGTACCGGTGGTGATCTTTACGGCACAGTGAACATCTCGAGCATGGCGTCCATCCTGGCCTCAAGTGCAGGTGTTCCGGTGATGAAGCATGGATCGAGGTCTGCTTCCGGTAAGACCGGATCCTCTGAAATGCTTGAGGTTCTTGGGGTTCGCCTAGATCTCTCACCGGTCAGAGTGGCTGAGATTTTCAAAGAATGCGGCATCACATTTTTCTTCGCTCCGGTTTTTCACCCGGCAATGCGACACGTTGCACCAATTCGTAAGCAGTTGGGCGTGCCAACCACATTCAATTTCCTTGGCCCGCTGGCCAACCCGGCCCAGCCGATTGCCACATCTCTCGGTGTGGCGAACCCATTCATTGCCCCGCTAATGGCGTCAGAAATGGCTGCCAGAGGCCGTACCGCCTTGGTTTTCCGGGGCGAGGACGGTTTGGATGAGCTCACCACCACTGGAACGAGTCAGATTTGGCAGGTCAGTGGGGGAGAGGTGCGTGAATTCATCCTCGACCCAACCAAGTTTGGTCTGAGGAAGGCAAGCATCGAGTCGCTCATCGGAGGCGACGCCCAAGAAAACGCTGAGGTTACCAATAAGTTGTTCGCCGGTGAGCGTTCTGGCAATTTTGAGGCCATCCGAGACATCGTTATTTTGAATGCCGCCGGAGGAGTGGTTGCCTACGAGCTTGCCAAGGATGCCTCCCGTGTCGAGGTCGACTTGGACTTGCGATTCGAGGATGCCATCCTGCGGGTAACCAACGCTTTGGATTCCGGGGCCGCTCGGGCAAAGCTCACCGAGTGGATTGCCGCCACGCAACTCTAGGCTCACACCTGCAAGTGCTGGCTACAGAATTCTGCGTCAGGTGCCAGAGACTCGCTCTAACAACCCGCGTTGTTAGTAGCTAGATAAACATTACTTGACATAATGTTCATTATCGGCGAAAGGGTCTCAGATTGGGAAGTGGTTGGCAATCAGGTCGACTAACCCGTGAGGGCCAATCTGCTCACCGGTAGCTTGCAACTCCTGGATGCTCCACCAGCGATACTCCAGCACGTCACGTAGTTCGTCTTCGGTCCAGCCTGATGAGTCAAGGTCGAAACTAGTCACTTCGAGTCGGTAAAAATAATCGGTGTACGTGTGGTGATTCTGGCCGTCAGCCCAGTCCCAGCGGCCAGTTATTTGGCCAATTGGTTCTCCAAGCGCATCTGGTGACACGAGAATTCCGGTTTCTTCACGAAGTTCCCTGACCGCAGCCTCCAGAGGCGTTTCACCGGCATCGATACCTCCACCCGGCGTGATCCACCTTGGCGACAGGCCAACTTCGGGGTCAAAATGGGTCAGGAGCAGAAATATCTCGCCAGAGGCATTGGTGAGCAGAATTCTGGCTGTTTCGCGATGTTGTCCGGGTCTCATGAGTCTTCTCCATTTCTTTCACTTGACATAACTTAATCGCCGGTTTTCTAAAGGTTTGCCGACTCGGCGCCTAACTATCGGCCGGGCTGATATTTGAAGAATTTCAGCGATGTCTGCATAAGGAAGCCGATGCAAAGGGCAAAAATCAAAGTCCCCTCTCGCACCTGCCCGCCCATTACCCAGCCAATAGCGAGCGCCAGGAGTTCAATTGCTGTCCTAACCTGCCAGACCTTCCAGCCCAGAGCGCGCTGTGTTCCAAGAATTAGTCCGTCGCGCGGACCCGAGCCAAGGTTCGAAGTGATGTAGAGGCCGGTTGCGAAGGCAACGGTGCACATACCGAGTAGAAACATCGCCAGGTTTTCCCAGTATGAGTCAAACTTCGGTAAAAAAGGTGTCCAAAAATCGGCCCATAGACCAATCAAAATGGCGTTCATGATGCTGCCAATTCCTGGCTTCACCTTGAGTGGAATCCAGGCAACCAGAACAATCGTGCTCACGATGATGCTGGCAACGCCATAACTGGTGTGTAGCTGAATTGAGATGCCCTGAGCGAAGACATCCCATGGCGGAATGCCGATCTTGGCGTTGACCACCATGGAAACCGCCAGGCCATAAATGAATAGACCGATATTGAGTCTCAGCAGTCGGCGAATCATGGCAAGGTCTAGGCGCATGGGGGTAAATCTATCGCGTTTCGTAGTGGGGCTCCTGAAATCTAGGGTCAGAGACCCTGGCGGCTGACCAAATCTCGTTGATTTGTTCGCAGTGCGATACATTTGTCACCATGTCACAGTCCCGGGAAAGCCCCGCTTACCTCTCCCCTACCCGTCCGAGAATATTCGCACACCGCGGCTTTTCTCATGGGTCGGACCTGATTGAGAACACGCTGCCAGCATTTGTCTCGGCACTAGCGCTGGGAGCAACTCATTTGGAAAGCGATATCCAGGTAACTCGGGATGGAGTGCCTGTCCTTTTTCATGATGAGTCGCTTGAGCGTGTCACCGGGATTCCTCAGCGCATCAATCAGCTTTCGCTTGCGGAAATAGTGTTGCTTGACCTTGGCTCAGGTGCACGTATTCCGACACTCGATGAGACGCTCAAGGCGTTCCCGGAAGCGCTTTTCAACTTGGATTTCAAAGTTGCCGATGCGATCGAGTCAGCCACGCGTGTGATTTTGGAAAATAATGCCGAAGAGCGAGTCCTCGTCGCCAGTTTTTCAGACTCCCGACGCCGAAAGGCCCAAGGTCTACTCGGCGCCTCGGCTATTGGTTCTGCCGGCAGCATTCGAACGCTCGCGCTTTACTTTGCAGTCATGGCCAGATTGAGCCCCCTAGCCAAGCTGCTGGCGAAGCCTATCGTTGCCATCCAGGTGCCGGTTTCTCAAGGAATTATTCGTTTTGATTCCCCTTTATTTGTAGCCAAACTAAGGAAGCTCGAGGTTGAACTTCACTTCTGGACCATCAATGATCTAGATGAAATGTTGCGCCTTATCGAGCTCGGTGCCGACGGAATTGTCACAGATCGAACCGATATTGCTGTGAAAACCCTCCGAACCGCGGTTTGAGTTTGCCCTTAGAACCCTAAATACGGGAAGATTGAGCGTTACGGAGTTGTTATACATCTCCATAGCCCCAAAAGGGCGACAAATTAGGAGGAAACATGGCACAGCAAACTATGCGCGGTATGCGTCTCGGCACACAGAGCCTCGAGAGCGAGCGTGGAGTCAACTACTCAGCACGAGTGACCCACAGCTACCAGTGTGCAAACAACCACGTCTCCGAAATGATTTTCTCGGCAGATGCTGAAATTCCTCAGACTTGGCAGTGCAAGAGCTGCACTCAGCAGGGTGTTCTGCTCGAAGATGGCAAGCTAATTGCCCTCGACCTAGTCGAAGACAAGGTTCCACGTTCTCACTGGGAGATGCTGCTAGAGCGTCGCACCCGCGAAGAACTTGAAGAGATTCTTCAGGAACGCCTCGACTACATCCGTGCGCGTCGTGCCGGCGGACAAGCCGACCTATAAACAAAGCAAAAAAAATGGACCCTGGCTATCGGCCGGGGTCCATTTTTTTTATGACCTAGCGGACGGTATCTTGAAAGCCCACTTGGTCACAAGCCAAAGTGCCTCGAGCACAATTCCGGTCGACATCTTGGATGAGCCCATGGTTCTTTCAACGAATGTGATTGGAACCTCAAGGATGATTCCCCCGGCGGCTTCGCTACGCCAAGCCATCTCCACCTGAAAGCCGTATCCGCGTGCGGCTACTCCCGCGAGGTCAAGACTCTTCAAGAACTCGGCGTTATAGACCCTGAACCCGGCTGTGATGTCGCGAATCTGGCTCCCCAACATGATGCTGGCATAGAAAGTGCCGCTCTTTGAAATCAGTTTTCGGTACCAAGGCCAGTTCTGCACCGATCCACCGCTGACCCAGCGTGAACCAATCACGAGGTCTGCCTCGCCTGCTCTTGCCAGGAGTCTCACTAGGTCCTGGGGCTGGTGGCTGCCGTCGGCATCCATTTCTACAATTTGGTCATAATCATTTTCAAACGCCCACTCAAAACCCGCCAGGTAGGCGCCACCCAAACCGTTTTTAGTCAATCGGTGTAGCACCTGCACTCGCGCATCCTTGGCTGCGATTTCATCGGCCAACGCACCGGTTCCATCCGGGCTGGAATCATCAACAATCAAGACATCGACATCCGGGATCAGATCCAGAACACCGGCTAGGGTAACCGGCAAACTCTCACGTTCATTAAAGGTCGGCATGATTACCAAAGTCTTCATTCGCTCCCCTCCCCTCGATTGCGATTGCGATTGCGATCGCGATTGCGATTGCGGTTTCCCGCGAGAAAAAGACCGCCAGCGCTTCGTTTCAATCCAACCAGCGACACGGAGAAAACTATCAACGCCAGAGCCAAAATGTTGATTAGCAGGTCAAAGACTGGACCGAAGGCAATTGCCGGCGTGACCGAGTCGCTAAGTGGAACTTTGGTGACCATTACGCCAGGTTCGAAGGTTGGCAGGGAGTCAAGGGTGCGACCATCAGGCGCGAACACTGCCGAGACGCCAACCGTGGAGTCGTTCACCACGGTGCGACCGGTTTCGATCGCTCGTAGTTTGGCAATCGCCACCTGTTGGAAAGTCTCATCGCTATGACCGAAATCGGAGTTGTTGGTTTGCGAAAGAATCACCTGAGCTCCCGAATTTACCAAGTCGCGCGAGATTCCATCGATCGCAATTTCAAAGCATATTAGAACACCAAGGTGCCGTTCGACTTGGCCTTGTTCACCGGAAGCAGCCGAGGTTTCGGGGGTTTCTGGCACAGTAAGGTCGAAGATGCCGTCCCTGGTTCCAAACGAATATCCGTGGGAAATCAGGCCGACCAAATCCGGAGCCAGCGAGTACCAGAAATCGTGGTCAGGTACGAACTCGGCGAATGGCACCGGCCTTTTCTTGTCGTACCAATCGGTCACACCTATGCCGGGCTTCCAGATCATTGATGAATTGAAAATTTGATCACCGCGCTCGGTGACGGTGCCGAAAATAAGTGGCACCTTGAGTTGTTCGTCAACCAGTCGTCTAATGGTTGCACCGGTAGCCGCATCCGCCAGTGGGTTAATGTCTGAGGCGTTTTCTGGCCAGACCACAACATCGATGTCTTTTGCCAGCGGCTTGTCTTGGATGAGCTGGGTGGCTTGGAGGTGATTTCTAAGAATTGAACCGCGCAAGGGGTTAGCGAAAAGCCCGGCGTTGGCGTTACCCTGAACGGCTGCTATCACCAGCGAGCCAGAATCGGCCGAGGCTGGGATGCTGGTGACCGCAGGAATCACGAGCAGCATCGAAAATAGAGCGAGCGACTGAATGGACCCCAACTTCAAGCCGGCGCGGCGGCTCTGACGGAACCAGGAAATAGCCAACGCGCTGAGCAGGGCAATTACAAAACTGAGTAGCGCCTGCCCGCCGAAATAGACCCATTTCGATAGGAAAGACTCCGACTGTGACATCGCCAAACGGGACCAGGGAAAACCCCCATACGGAAGATTTGTGGAGGTCCATTCCCGGGCTGTCCAGATTGTTGCCACTGCGAGCGAGATTTGAATCGGTCGCCAGCTACTAACCCTGAAGCTCTCCAGCCAGGTCCAAACCCGTGCAATCGCGGCCATGCCCAGGCCAAAAATAAAGGCTTCAAGGATGGATAGAGCCAGTAAAGGCACCGGTCCCAGGTAAAGGCTCATCCACTCGATCTGGGTCACGTAGAAAAAGAAACCGCCGACGAAGCCAACACCAAAGGAGCGTTTGAAACCCAAACCGCGCACCGAAACCAGCAGGCACCCGACAGCCAAAAAGATGACCGGCCACAGCCCCTCTCGCGGGTAGGCGAGGCTCGAAAGTGCCCCTCCGGCAATCGCCAGAAGGACTCGCCGAAACTTGAGCAGACTAGCCATAGTAGGAGTAAGCCACGATGCCACGCTTCACCTTGTCAACTGCGGCCTTAGCGGTCTCAGCCAACTCGGCATCGGCTGTCTGGGAAATTTGATCCAAGACGTCGATGATTTGTTTGGTCCATCGAATGAAGTCACCGGCCAACAGGTCGGCGCTGTCTAGAACCGTGTCTAGCTTGGCGCCAGAAGCCCAACGGTAGATTGGCTGAGCCAGCGATAGGTCAAGGGGGTTGGTCTGGCCAAGCTTGTGCTCGTGGCGCAGACCTTCCAAGTCATGCCACAGGTCAACCGTCGCGTCAAGAATGTCACCAAAGTTTCCCTTCGGGATTCTCGGTTCAAAGTCCTCATCGTCACGACGGCTCTCATAGACCAGAACCGCTGCCATTGCGGCCAGGCTCGGTGCATCGAGCTCTTTCCACAGACCCTCGCGAAGTGCTTCAGCGATGAGCAGGTCGCGCTCTCCATAGATTCGAGCCAGGGTGCGGCCAGCGTCCAAGACCTCGTATTCGCCGGTTAGATCGGCGAGAGGTTGGATGTAGTTCATCACTTCGAGCATGTCGCAGATTCGGTCGAAGGTTCTGGCCACCTGGTTGGTGCGGCCTTCAATTTGGTCGAGAATCGCCTCAAGTTCGCGGTGCAGCTGGAACCAGCGCTCACCCCATCTCGCGTGCGCTTCACGCTCGTTGCAGGCGTGGCATGGATGACTGCGCAGGTCTCTCTTGAGCTGGTTTAGACGCTGTTCCTGCAGATGGCGACCCTTGCTCTGGCGGAGGTCCTTGCCGCGTTCGGCACGCACTCGCCCGCTGGCGAGCGAACGCTCGAGATCACTGATTTCACGGCGTATTCCGGCATAAACGCTGAATTCACCCTTGTGGCACTCCATCGCCTTGGCATAGCCATCTAGCGAAACTTGCTTTTCGCGAATGCCCTTGGCTAGACCAACGACCGAACGGTCTGCCTGGAACTGCGCGAACGAGGTTTCGAGCACCTCTCGGGCGCGCTCACGCCCAAAGGCCTCAATCAGGTTTACCGCCATGTTGTAAGTCGGTCGGAATGGGCTAATCAATGGGTAGGTGCGCTTGCTGGCCAAACCGGCGACGCTTGCCGGATCCATGTTTGCCGACCACTGAATTACAGAGTGGCCCTCGGTGTCGATTCCTCGTCTACCGGCACGGCCGGTTAGCTGGGTGTACTCCCCCGGAGTGATTTGTACGCGACCCTCACCGTTGTACTTATCTAGTCTTTCGAGAACCACGGTTCGAGCTGGCATGTTGATGCCGAGGGCAAGGGTTTCGGTAGCGAATACCACTCGCACTAGCTTGCGAAGGAAAAGCTCCTCAACCACCTCTTTGAAGGCCGGCAACATGCCAGCGTGGTGGGCGGCAACTCCACGCTCAAGGGCACTCAACCACTCGAAATAGCCAAGCGTGTTCAAGTCTTCATCGTTGATGTTGTGGGTCTTCTCCTCAACGATTCGACGAATCTCTTGCTTCTGTTCAGTTGTGGTCAGTCGAATACCGCTGCTTAGGCAGGCCTTGACCGAGGCCTCGCAACCGGCACGAGAGAAAACAAAGAAGATAGCCGGCAGCATGTCTTGCTCATCAAGAATTTCGACCATGTCTGGCTTGCTGATGCGTTCGATGCGGCTCTGCGAACCACCACGACGGTCATCATAGAAGTTAGTCTTTCGACCCTTCTGCGGGCGATTGATTGGGGCGCGCATTTTCTGCGCGTGCTTCTGCGAAAGCTCGGGGTTTACTCGAGGTGTCTTGGCATCTTCATCAAAAAGTTCAAGCAGCTCGCTACCAAAAAACACGTGCTGATTCAGTGGCACCGGTCGAACTTCAGACACGATGATCTGTGTGTCGCCACGGACCTCATCTAACCAGGCGCCGAACTCCTCAGCGTTCGAAACCGTGGCGCTGAGTGAGACGATCTTCACATCCTTTGGCAAGTGGAGAATCACTTCTTCCCAGACGGCGCCGCGGAATCGGTCGGCTAGGTAATGCACCTCATCCATCACCACGTAACCCAGGTTCATGAGAGCCTCAGAATTGGCATAAATCATGTTTCGGAGCACCTCGGTGGTCATGACCACAATCTGAGCATCCGAGTTTTGGTTGGTGTCGCCGGTTAGAAGGCCAACGCGCTCAGCACCATAGCGCTTCACCATTTCCGCGTATTTTTGGTTACTCAAAGCTTTGATGGGTGTGGTGTAAAAAACCTTTAGGTTCTTCTCAAGAGCGAGGTGGATTGCAAACTCGCCGATGATGGTTTTTCCGGCACCGGTCGGAGCCGCTACCAGCACACCCTTACCGTCGGCAAGAGCTCGGCAAGCCTGCTCCTGAAAGTCATCCATCGGAAACTTCAGTAGTTTGATGAAACTTTCCACCAGAGGGTAAGACTTGCTCTTCTTAGCCTTGGCGAAACGCTCCGCCGGGCTTAGTTCAATTTCACTCATGAGTCACTTTCATCGACCAAATCCTCGAACTCTGAGAGATCGATGCCAAGCGCTTTGGCATTTTTAGAAGCTCGTTTATCGTGTAGCCAGGCGATGCCAACGGCGACAAAATAAAGCAGGGTCATCGGTACCATGACTAGCAGCATCGACATTGGGTCAGAAACTGGAGTTGCCAGGGCGGCAACGATGGCGATGATGAAAATAGCGATGCGCCACGACTTGAGAATGCTCTTGGCGCTTAGAACACCGATGAAGTTCAACAGCACAAGGACCACCGGAAGAACAAAAGCCAAGCCGAAGACTAAGAGCACGCGAATGGTGAAAAGCACGTACTCATTAGCGTTGATCACGTTTGCGGCACCGGTTGGGGTGAAGCCAATCAGGCTCGAGATGAAATAAGGCAGAGTCGTCCAGGCAAGCCAGCATCCGGCTAAAAACAACGGCACCGAGGTGGCTAAAAAGGTGATCGTATAGCGGCGTTCTTTTGATTTCAGACCCGGGGTGATGAATGCCCAGAGGTTGTAGAGCCAGAATGGGCTGGCCAGCAGCACTCCCAGAAAAATCGAGGTTTGCATTCGGAGATCGAATGCGCCGGTCACCGAACCGAAGTTAATCGTGGTGTTTGAGTGGTGGCTCCGGGCGTAGTCGACAATCGGAGCCTGAAGCAGAGCAAAAACCTGCTCAAAAATGATCCAACCGACTACCGCACCGACGATGATGAAAAGCGAAGACCAAAATAGGCGATTTCTGAGCTCTTTGAGGTGTCCCCCGAGCCCCATTCGCTTTTCTGGATTTTTACTTCTGGCCATTGGACGCCAGTTACTTAGCTGAGGTTGAGTCGCCCTCAGTGGCGGCAGGCTCGGAAGCCTTGTCTGCGCTCTTTTCGGCACGGTCGGCTGCCTTGTCCTCGCCAAGACCCTTCATTTCCTTGCGGAAAATGCGCATCGACTGACCGAGGCTCTTAGCCAAACCAGGAAGCTTCGGTGCACCCCAGAGAAGTAGCACGATCACAAGAATGATGATGAAGTGCCAGCCTTCGAGCCCTCTAGCGAACATTTTTGAACCTGCTTTCCTGTACATCGATGTGCTTCAACGCACTTATAAGACTACGCTGTCGAGCGCCCTGTTTCTTAGACTTCCGCTTCAAAAGCTGCCTGCGCTCACGCTCCAAAATGGCACTCGGGGTGAGTAGGTCTGATTCCAGATCTTGAAGGTCTGGCTTTTCACCAACCGCTTCAATTAATGCCGCAACCGGCTTCACGATTTGTTCAAGCTGGTATGCCACGGATTGGGCGCGATTCAATAGTGATTTGCCAATAAAGGCCAGTAACGTAAGGGCCCCCAATGACAGAAAAGTCCAAATCCAAAACCAAGTCCAGAAACCCATGACTACTCAACCTCCGGAGTCTCGAGAGTGGATGCCTCTCCAAGTGCTTGAAGGGCATAGGCCTTCACAAACTCGCGAGCCTCGGGCGGTGAAATGACTCGTGCGGCGCCACCATACTTGGCAATTAGTCGGCCGATGTTTGGTAGGTGGCCAACTTTGATCTCGGCTCGAATCGTTCCAGAGCCAAGGTCCTTTGGTTCGGTAACAGTTTGGAAGTCGCTGATTAGGCGATACGCCTCGGGAGCTACCTCGATGGTGACCGTAGTGTCGGTTACCTCGGCGCTGTAAGTCGCGTCCTCAATCTCGCCGACTTCTGAAGCTTCTGGCGAGATAGTTCGCGGCAATATTTCGATTGAACGCATGTGTTCAATCAAGAAGTTTCGAACGCCCTTATTGATCGGGCAGTAACCACGCAAGTACCAAACTCCGGCCTGAACGTCCAAACGAAGTGGCTCGATCTCTCGAACCGACTTTTCACCCTTGCGGTTGATGTACTCGCAAGAAATGATGCGGTTTTCGAGAATTGCCGAACGAATCGTCTCAGCACCGGCTTCAACCGAGCCCGGCGCGATGGAAATAATCTCCCCACCACCTCGGCTTGAACCAGCAGCGATCATCCTGATCAGTGCTGGAATCTCGGTGCTACCGGCAAATTCCGGAATCGTGGCTAGATAACTGAGCCCAGATGAAATGGCAGCGGCTTGACGAGTCGAGAGGCGCGGAACGTCATCGATCACTTCGGCGGTTGTAAGTGAAATCACTCCCTCGTCCAGAAGGTCGAGATCAACGTAGAAAGGCCATTCCTCGAAACCGCCGACGGTTGCGGTTGCCTCATTGAGGCTGGTCAATGCCTTGACCACATACCCTTCGTCGAGATTGAAGTGCTCAGAAACCTCGGCAAGGCTGACTTCGCCACGGTGCCCGAGGTAACCAACCAGTGCCAGTAGAAAGTTGTAGCGGTCTTCGCCGTTGAAACCCTTGAGTTTAGGCATGTGCGCTTGCCACCGCCTCGAAACGGGCACGGATGATTCGGCTTAGTTCTGGCGGGCTAATCACTGTTAGGTCACTCGCGTATTCGCTGAGTTGTTCGGCGAGAAGGTGGCCATCCATGTAAGAGATTGAGATGTCAGCGGTTGGATCTTGGCTGTCTAACTGAAAGTGAAACCAAGCTGGGGTGTCCTTTTTGACCCGGATGGTGGCCACCTGGGACTCGGTGTGTCTGGTCAGGTCAGCCAGGGCAGCGGCAACATCTTCGCTGGTCGGTGCGGTGAAGTTGATCACGGTTTTTTCGGTTTCGCTAATTTGCTCTGACCGAAACGCCACCTTCGAAACAATTCGCTTCAAGAGGAAGTTTCGAACCGAATTCTGTGACTTATCCCAGCAGACCAGCAGCCATTGGCCGTCAACGTTTCGCAAAATCCAAGGTTGGACAGATCGACGTGAGACTTCGCCATCAGGCTTCCGATAGTCAAAGGAAACCTCGATTCGTTCTTCCACAGCTTGGCTGAGTGGCAAGAAAGAAGGTTCGTGAGTTCGTAGACGTGGAGCGAAACCGGCAAGATCCGATGCTCCAGGTTCGATTCCAAGACCTCGCAGGCGAACCAACCCTCGATTTGCATCGCTGGAGAGCGAGGCTTGGGCCCAAACCTGAGCCGCTAGGTTCAGAAGCTGAAGCTGCCTTCGGTCAAACTTAACGTCCTCGGGCCAAGCGAAGGTATCCGCTGAAATTGTGTAGCGAATGTCATCGGGCTCAGACTTTGGGTCCGGGTTAGAAACCTGAATTCCCATCTCTCGCAGATCGCTCTTGTCGCGCTCAAATTTCTTGTTTAGCGCAACATCGTCTTCATCAGAAGAAACCTCGCGATAAGAATCAACCGCGTGAAAAAGCTCACGTTTGGTGAGGCCTCGCTCCGAGTAAAGCAGGACGCAGGTGAGTTGGAAGAGCCGCTCAGACTTGTCAGTCTTGGCAGGCTTCCAAGAGGCTTCGATTGCCATCACTCCCCCGCTGGGCCAAACTTTCTCGCTTAGTTGGCGCCCAAGATGTCAATGACGAAGATCAAAGTCGAGTTTGCAGGGATGCTACCCTGTGCAACCGAGCCGTAACCATCCTTAGGTGGGATGACCGCAACGACCTGTGAGCCGATTTTCTGCCCGTCGACTGCCTTCAGGAAGCCGTCAATCAGGCTGCCCTTGGTCAGAGGGAATTGAACCGGCTGGCCCTTGTCCCAGGACGAGTCAAACTTGGTCTTGCCATCCCAGAGGAAGCCTGAGTAGTGCAGAGTGACAGTTTGACCCATCTTCACGGCCTCGCCGCGACCCTGAATAAGGGTGGCAACCTTCAGCTCGGTTGGTGCGGCACTCTTTGGCACGGTGATGCCCGGAGTTCCATCGGCGGCACGAACCACGTTCACGCCAGGAAAGTCTGCTGGTAGAGCCTTCTCCTCGCCAAGAGCCTTTGGGAGGAAGGTCTTGAGGATGTCGAACACGAAGACGACAGAGTCATTTGCGCCGACACCGAGGTCAGGAATGCCCTGACCGCCATGGGCGAGCGCAGCTGGGAACAAGACCGCTACGCGAGAACCTTCGCGAACGCCGGCCAATGCGCCACAGAAGTCAGGCTTCTGATCTGACTTTAAGAACTGAGAGGCGAAATTGGTTCCATCAAACTTTGAGCTCTGGAAGGTTTTGCCGGTTGCTCCGTTAACGCCTAGATACTCGATGTCTACGAGCTGGTCGCCGACAATTTTTGAACCGGTTCCTTCTACGACAACCTTGGTCTCGACTGTCTTGGCGCTGATCGGGGTTGCAAAGTTGACCACCGGCACCTTGGTCTGGTCGGTAGACACCTGGATTTGGTCAACGTTGGCGTGCTCGGTGCCGCTCTTGCAAGTGGTCACCGCGCCTTGCATCAAGGCATCCGCAGGGTTCTGAGCGGCGCAGCCGGTTAGTGCTGCGATGGTTGCTACGGTGGCCGCAAGGGCAAGGAGTTTACGCACGGGTCTCAATCTCTCAAATCTTCGATTTATCTAAGTTTATCTAGGGAGTTAGTCTTGTTCGCTGCGTGCCGCGGCAGCCGCTTCAGCGCTTCGAATGGTCTTGCGAAGCTTCTTGTCGCTTACCTTTCGCTCACCCATGTGGTCTGGGTTCCAGACGGCGATGTCTTCATCTGCGAAATCAGGCTTCTGACGGGTCTTGAAGTTCGGCACGATGGTTCCTGGTGCTAGACGTCGAGCCGTGACCAGGAAGCCGGTGTGGCCGATCATCCGGTGTTCTGGGCGGACTGCAAGGCCCTGAAGGTGCCAGCCGCGAACCATGGATTCCCAGGCCTCGGGCTCGGCGAAGTGCCCGCTGTCGCGAAGACCTTCGGTGAATCGAGAAAGTTGGGTAACGGTTGCAACGTATCCAATGATTAGTCCACCTGGAACGAGTGCATCGGCGCATTCTTCAATGCACTCCCATGGAGCCAACATGTCAAGAACGATTCGGTCAACCGACGCCTTCTCTTTCTGAATTGGCAGCTGATCCTGTAGGTCACCAATGTGAATGTCCCACGTATCCGGCACGATTCCTAGATTGGTGGCCACGTTTGCCCGCGCAATGTCGGCAAACTCCTGGCGACGCTCAAATGAGTCGAGCTTGCCATCTGGCCCAATTGCCCGGAGTAGGTACATGCTGAGACCGCCCGAACCAACACCCGCTTCGACAACGCGTGCACCCGGGAAAATGTCACCCATGGTGACAATCTGGGCTGAGTCTTTCGGGTAGATAATGGCTGCGCCACGAGGCATCGAAAGCACGAAGTCGCTGAGGAGCGGTCTAAACGCTAGGTATTCAACGCCAAATTGGTTCAAAATTACCGAACCCTCAGGTTGCCCGATGATGTCATCGTGCATCAAGTCGCCGCGGTGAGTGCCATAGCGCTGACCGGCCTCAAGTGTGATGGTGTTGAGGCGTCCCTTTGGCCCGGTTAGCTGCACTCGGTCTCCGGCACGGAATGGGCCGGTTGGCAGCTTTGCGGTCTGGCCAGTTGATTTCTTGGTCATGGTTTCCTTTTATTTGAAAAGTTTGCGCAGATCCTTGAGGGTGACTCCCTCTAGGGTTGGCCAAATGGTTCGGCCCGGGCGCAAGGTGATCGGTACAATGTTGGTAATTCCGATGGCTTTGGTTCCGGCCGCTTCAGCCGAGGTGAGCCCGGTGTTTGAGTCTTCGAAGGCCACGCAATCCTCGGGCTTAACCCCAAGCATGGTGGCGGCAAGCAAGTATGGTTCCGGATGAGGTTTACCGTGGGTAACCATATCTCCGGCGACAATCACATCAAAGGCCTTGAATGGAATTTGGGCGGCCACCGAGTCTGCCATCCGCTTCATAGACATGGTGACCAAAGCGGTCTTTACACCGCGCTTTTTCAGTTCAAGTAGCAGCTCGCGTGCCCCCGGGCGCCAAGGAATCGAAACGGTTAGTTGTGCAACAACGTCATCGGTCAATCGTTGGATGATTTCTTCTGGCTCAAGGTCCAGGCCCATTTTGTCTTTCATAACCTGGCTCGAATCATAGAGACTCATACCGATCAGGTCTAAACCGTCTTGGGCGTCCCATGACCCGTTGAACTCTTTTGCCAGGTTTTGTTCGCTCGAAAGCCAGTATTCTTCGGAGTCGACAAGCGTTCCATCCATGTCCCACAGCACTGCCGCGGGTAGCTTTTTTCCGAACACCCTTCGATTTTACCGCCGTGGTTTGGCTTAGAGTTTGATAGCGACATAATCGGTGGACGAAAGGCAAGTATGAGCGGTCAGATTTTTGCGGGACGCACACTAATCGTTGCCTTTGAGGGCTGGAACGATGCCTCCGAGTCTGCCAGCGGCGCCGTCAAATTCATTTGCGAGCAAATCAAGGCCGATGTTGTCGCCTCGGTTGATCCCGAGGACTACTACGATTTCCAATTCACCCGGCCGACCGTCTCGTATGACGCGGATGGCGCACGACAGCTTGAATGGCCCGGAACGGAAATGTGCATCCCGGCTTCCGAGGCGATTGCCGAAAATCCAACCTGGTCGAAAATCTCAGTTCTGATCGGAACCGAACCTGCTCGGCGCTGGAAGAGTTTTGCCGCTGAAGTGATGGAAATGATCGAAGACCGAGAAATTGAATCGGTGCTCTTCCTCGGCGCAATGCTTGCCGATGTTCCGCACTCACGCCCGATCGGCGTGATGGCCACCAGTCAAAACGACTTGGCGCGTAAGGAACTCGACCTTGAAAAAAGCCAGTACGAGGGGCCGGTCGGCATTCTTAGCGTTCTTGGGATTGAGCTGGAAAAAGCCGGCATCCCAGCCGTTGCAATTTGGGCTTCGGTTCCGCACTACGTTCACAACACTCCGTCACCGAAGGCCACTCTGTCGCTTCTTATCGAAGTTGAGCGACTAATCGGCGTGCAGTTCGAGCACGGCAAGTTGGCCGAAGAAGCCTTCGCCTGGGAGCGAGGCATCGATGAGATTGCCGAGGCCGACGAAGAGATGGCTGGCTACATCAGCCAACTCGAGAAGACTCGCGATGAGGTTGAATCCCCCGCCGCCACCGGTGAATCGCTAGCCAAAGAGTTTGAAAAGTTTTTGAGAGCCGAATCTAAGGACGAGACAGAAAATCCTGAAGAACCTCAGGCCTAACCAAAAGAGCCTTTTAGGCTACTAGTTGACCGCTGACCAGGCCGCCGAGAACGGCAAGTCCAAGAATGATTCTCCATGCCACAAATGGCATGAACGAACCGCGGTTTAGGTAACGAAGTAGCACCACAATCACCGAAAAGCCAACTGCGAAGGACACCACTGTGGCAACACCGGTGGCTGCTAGGTCGCTCGGGGCAAGGTCTTTATAGGACTTAGCAAACTCGTAAAGCCCGCTAGCCAAGACCGCAGGGATCGCGAGCAGAAAGCTGTAGCGGGCGGCTGCTTGTCGGCTGTAACCAAGTGCCAAACCGACCGAGATGGTGCCGCCAGAACGGGAAACACCGGGAATCACAGCAAGTGCCTGACCGAGTCCGAACAAAATGCCGTGTTTGGTAGTCAGTGATTCGATGCCGCGCTGACGTTTTCCGAGTCGATCTGCAATGGCCAGGAGGACACCGAAGGTGATGAGAGTGGCCGAAATGACCCAGAGGTTTCGGAGTTGGTTCTCAATCAGGTCTTTGAAGACCAGGCCGATGACTACGACGGGGAGGGTGCCAATGATGATGAGCCAACCCATCTTTGAGTCGGCCGATTTCTTACCGCCAAAGATGCTGGAGAAAAACGCCTTGAAAATTCGAAGGATGTCTTTCCAGAAGTAAATCAAAACCGCAGCCTCGGTGCCGAGCTGAATGGTGGCGATGAATGCAGTCAGCTGAGGCTTAGGAATCGAACCCAGACCCATCAACTGCTGAACAATTTGGATGTGTGCACTCGATGAAATTGGCAGAAATTCGGTCAATCCCTGAACAATGCCAAGGATTACCGCGTCAAAAAAATTCAATCGTTGTCTTCTTCGGTTAGGGAAATTGGTAGGTACTCTTCGAACTGCTCCCCTAGCGCCTCTTCATAGTTCAGGAAGGCATCTTCGAGTTGGTAGTAGGCCTGTTCCACAGCCGGGTCTTCGTCCCCTCGACGAGCCGAAACGGCCTCAAAGTGACGCTCCAGAGAAGCGATGAATTGTTGCAGCGCGAAGCGCGGATCTTGAGCCATAGAGTAAAACTACCCCTAAATCTGCTCGCGGGAAAGCATTTGGGGGCGTTAGGCCTTCGGATGGTTCTCTGGTAATGTTGACTCTCGTTGCCCGAGGAAAGTTCTCGGAAACCACTCGTCCGGGTGGCGGAATGGCAGACGCGCTAGCTTGAGGTGCTAGTCCCCTTCGGGGGGTGTGGGTTCAAGTCCCATTTCGGACACTAAACCCCAGCCCTCCACGGCTGGGGTTTTTCAATTGCCTGATCTAGGCGTTTATTGCTCGACTATTGCTCGACTATTGCTCGACGCTGGCAATCATTCTCTTTACCGTAGATCGCTCGCCGGCAATCACAACGTGTTCGATGTTTCGCCTCGCGCCAGGCACGCCAACCCGCAGGCCAGCCTTATTGAAGACTCCAATCTGAGAGCCAACATATCGCTTGAAGTCAAAGTCCAAAATCTCAACATGGCCTCGCGTCGATGCGATGTCCAGCAAATCGCTGCGAGACAACCAAGACTCGTTGTTGTAGCTCAACACCATGGTTTCGCAGTTCAATTCGGAGACCAGTTGAGCCAAGGCGCTCGGCATGGTCTTCTTGGAATTGAAGGGGCTCTTCATGGATGAGTCTCGAGCGTCAATGCGTTTGTTAGCGATGCCGTAAGTCTCGGGTTTATCCCATCGAACCAGCGATTCCCAGATGTGATAGTTGCCGAAGTAACGGTGTTGGTTATAAGGCGGGTCGAGGTAGGCCAAATCAACGGCCGGCAGATCCTTGGCCACAGCAAGTGCATCTCCCCTAATCGAGAAGCCGGCCCCCGGGATGAGCTCTGGGTCTCTGAGTTCTAATTGTTTGCCAGATCGGCTCGCCCAACTTTTGAGGTAGGCCATCTGAATACCCGTGGTGCTATCCACTCGGTCGGCAGCAAGCAGCAAACTGGTTAGTAGCGGGTAGTAAAGCCAAGTGTCGCGGTAGTCGCTTTCGATGCGCTCGCGAATGGCATCGATGCGCTCGCCGTTTCTAGGTTGAAAGAATCTTGCCTCAAGGCAAAACTTTTCCGTGAAGTAACCCGCTTTGCCCGGAAGCGCTGAAAGTTCCGCTAGAGCCAAGGTCAATTCGAGCTGATTTGTTTGGCTAGCGTCAATTTCGATCCAGGTTTTTGCAAAGCACTCGGCGTATGAGGCAACATCTGAGGCGGTGACAGTAATGCCGATGCGTTTGAAGGCTTGTGCCACTCTGGTCGTACCGGTAAAAAGGTCGAGAGCAGTCTTCGCTCCGGATGCCCGGCCGAGTTCGGTCAGGGCAGGAATCAAGGTGCGCTTGGAACCGAGATATTTGATCATCGATCCTCCTAGCGTCAAAGACTTATCTTGCCACGCTGAACCCAGCGGAAGACCCAAAGTTAGACTTGAGGTAATGGAAAACCTGGAATCACTGACTGCTGCGGCGCTCTACAGCATCGACTATGCCCGCGAGAAGCTCGCCGGTAAAAAGGTGATTGCGCTAACCGGCGCCGGAATCAGCACGGACTCAGGCATTCCCGACTATCGAGGCCAGGGTCGAGTCGCGAGACACCCCATGACTTTCGACACATTCATGGGTTCACCAGCCGCTCAGGTTCGTTATTGGGCCAGAAGTTATGTTGGCTGGAGTCGCATCAATGAGGCCAAACCAAATGGTGGCCATTTTGCGCTCGCCGCAGCCGAGCGTCTGGGTCAACTTAGTTACCTGATTACTCAAAATGTTGATTCGCTGCATCAGGCAGCGGGCTCGAAAAATGTGATTGATCTGCATGGCCGGCTCGACACCGTTCGATGCATGAACTGTGGCGCACCGATGTCACGAACATCCATGGATCTGTTGCTGCAGCAGCTAAACCCCAACATTCAAAAAGATGCCGGCCATGAGTTCACCCCTGATGGCGACGCCGAGCTCGAGGCCGCAGCGGATTTTCGGATTCCGGCCTGCCCGATCTGCAACGGTGTTCTTAAGCCTGACGTGGTCTTCTTTGGCGAGTCAGTCCCCCAGTCGCGCGTTGAGAACGCGATGGCAAGGTTGGACGAAGCCGATGCCTTGCTGGTCGCAGGCACATCGTTGACTGTGAACTCGGGCCTGCGCTTTGCTCGCCGAGCAGCGCGCGCTGGTAAACCGATTGTCATCGTGAACATCGGTGCCACCAAAGCGGACGAATTAGCAGCCGCCAAAATAGAGGCCAACACCTCGCTTGTTCTCGAGAGGCTATTCATTGACTAAGACCACTATCGGTTTGCTGCGCCATGGGCAAACCAACTGGAACATCGACTTCCGTCTGCAAGGAATCACCGATATTCCGTTGAATGAAACCGGAATCGAACAGGCAAAAGCGGCTGGCAAGGCTCTGGCCGCTGGGGTGGCCGCCGGCCATACCTGGGATTTAATTCTGACTTCTCCGCTTTCGCGTGCGCGAGACACGGCTGTCATGGTTGGCCAGGCCCTCGAGATTGAGGGCGTTGATGTTGACGAGCTTTTGTTAGAACGTTCATTTGGCGAGGCCGAGGGGCTTTCGCACGAAGAATGGAAGGCCAAGTATGAGGACACCAATAACGTCCCCGGCGCGGAAACTCTAGATCAGCTTGAGGCTCGATCCTGGATTTTGCTGCAGCGCCTGGCCGATCATTACTCCGGTCGAAGAATTTTGACCGTTTCGCACGGTGCCTTGATTCGCACGCTGCTTCGCCTGGTTAGCAAGGGCGAGTTCCCTCGCGATGGTGAACGGCTTGGCAACGCATGTTTGAGTGTCTTTGAATACACGGATGAGACAGGTTGGGCCGTGGCTAACTATGACCCGAAGACTCTGGTTCTAGAGGTTTGAAATCATTTCGATCAAGTCACCGGCTGATCGATCCCAGTTGAACTGCTCGGCGTGTTTGCGAGAGGCGGTGCTGCGAGCTAGCCAAACCGGATTTGATTCGAGTGCCCTTACCTGATTGGCAAAGCTTTCGGGGTTCTCCTGGTCGAAAAACAGGGCAACCTCACCACCGATCTCTTTGAAGATCTCTATGTCTGACACCACCACTGGCACGCCTCGAGACATCGATTCGATGAGTGGAATGCCAAAGCCTTCATCTCTAGAGCCGGTCACCAGAGCAACCGCTTGGTCCAGCTGGTTGTGATACTCCGCCTCGGAAACTCCGTTGTGAAAAACCACTGTTCCGCCGGCCTCGGCTGCTCGCTTTTCCAATTCGGCACGTCGTTCTGGCTTTATTCGGCTCAGCAGGTGAAGTTCGTACTCCGGCAAGAGCTTCATTCCATCGATTAGCACCTCGACGTTTTTGTAGTCCATGAAGGAACCCATGTAGACGAGGCGCTGTGTGCCGCGTGGGCGGCTCTTTGGAGCCCGGTTGTCGTTGTCATGGGTAAACGTGCCGGCGGCGTTATAGATCACCGATACTGGGCGTTTGGTAAGTCGGTGTTGGATCATCAACCGTCTTGAAGTTCTTGAAACCGTAGCCACTGCATCGGCGCGGTTTAGAAATAGGCGCTGAGGCCAGTAAACCAAGTGAAAAGCGCGCCATGCTGATCGGATGAGCCAATTAAATTCAGCCGGCGGCGCTGGGTGCCGGTAGTAAATCATGTCGTGCAGAGTCAGAATAAGCTTGTATTTGCGAAACCAGGAACCCATGGTTTGCATCGGTGAGAACACAATTTTGGCGCCAACTGCATTGAGTTCTCTCGCGATGAAAAGCTCTTTCAGTGACGTTGGGTCGTTGGCAATGATGTATTCGCAGCCGCGAGGAAGTTTGATCAGTTGACGAGGGTCATGGATGATCGCGGTGACCTTCGTTCGGCGGCTTAGCGCCTCGAATAAGCCGGCCGAGAAGCGGCTGATGCCGTCGTGGTGATCGTAACGAATGAATCTGGCGTCGAAGTAAATGTGGTCGGTTTTCATGACCCGGCCTCATTTGAGTCAACCGAAGTCGAGTCAGCCACTTCGATGCCCGCCCTGATTGCGCTGGCGACGTCAAACGGCTTCTCATAGTGCGTGAGGTGGCCAACTCCACGCAAGGTGGTCATTGTCCAAGCGGCAGGAATGGTTGCCGCCATGGCCTCTTGTTGCTTCACGCTTGTGATGTCGTCCTTTGCACCAATAATCAGAGTGGTTGGCACTGTGAAATTAGGCGCGTACTCTCCAACGTTATGTGAGATTGATGCGTTGTAACCCTCGATGGCAACCTGACGATTGGCGAAGTCATTGAAGTTGGCATCGTGCTGGGCATGAACCCAGGCGCGTAGGTTTCGGTTCCAGGTTTTGGTCATCACGATGCTCATGCCGCGAACCATTGGCCAGCTCTTGAGGATACCCAAACCGGTCTTCAGCGGCAGCGCGCCGCTGAACCAAAAAAGCAAGCGAACCAGTTTGGTCAGGGTTGCCTTTGGTCCTTCGAGCGCCGGTGCCGAAACGGGATTGATCAAAACCAGATGGCTGATCAGTTTTGCGCCGTCACCCGCAGCAAAGCCGGCCGAAATGATGCTGCCAAAACTGTGCCCGACCAAAACCGGTTTTTGCCCAGCAGTGGTTTCTCGTGCTACCAATTTGATGAATTCCTGCAACCAAAAAACGTAGGCTTCCACCGTGTGACGCCCGGCGAAAGGAGCCGAAGCACCGAAACCTGGGAGGTCTGGAATTACGATGTCAAAATCTGGCAAAGCGCCCGCGATTGCCTCTAAACCATGGTGATTACCGCGGTAGCCGTGCACGAAAATCAGAGTCTTGCCGGCTGAGTTAGAGCCAGACTTAGTCGCCGGATAGAACCAGTAACGAGTTGCGGTGTCGGCAACAATGCCTTCGAGAGGCTCCGAGCGCGCGAGCGCCGTCCTGGCTAATTCATCCGAGTAAATCACCATTGCGATCGATTTAGACCGAGAAGTATTTGGCTTCTGGGTGGTGCAGAACCATAGCGTCGGTGGATTGCTCCGGGTGCAGCTGAAGCTCTTCGGAAAGAGTCACTCCGATGGCCTCCGGCTTGAGAAGCTCAACCAGTTTGACTCGGTCTTCAAGCTCCGGGCAGGCTGGGTAGCCGAATGAGTAGCGAGCGCCACGGTAATCGAGTTTGAACAAACCTTCGACTTCATTCGGGTCTTCGTCTGCGAATCCCAGTTCTTCACGGATTCTGGCATGCCAGAACTCAGCAAGTGCCTCGGTAAGTTGAACCGAAAGACCGTGAAGTTCAAGATACTCGCGGTACTCGTTTCGAGCGTAAATCTCGTTGGCAACCTCTGACACGCGGTTTCCCATTGTGACTAGCTGGAACGGAACGACATCGACCTTGCCGCTCTCCTTTGAGGCCACAAAGTCGCTGAGGCAGAGGTGTCGGTCGCGAGACTGGCGAGGGAAAGTGAAGCGCATCCGCTCGGTGCCCGGGACTCCCCCGGAGCCGCCATCGCTGGCACCCTCCGGACCATGGTGAAGGATGACGAGGTCGTCGCCGTCTGAAACGGCTGGGAAGTAACCGTAAACCACGGCAGCCTCGAGAAGACCTTCGGTTTGAATTCGATCCATCCATGCGCGTAGGCGAGGACGACCCTCAGTTTCAACCAATTCTTCATAGCTGGCGCCGTCTTCGGCGCGTGAAGGCTTCAGTCCCCATTGGCCCATGAACGTGGCTCGTTCATCAAGGAAAGATGAATAATCGCGGAGTGGGATGCCCTTGATGATTCGGCTGCCCCAGAACGGTGGGGTTGGAATCGAATTCTCGCTGGAGACATCGGAGCGGTCAGGCATCATGTCTGGAACGGTGTGCACCAGTTTGCTGACCGGTCGAACGACGCGCTTCTTGAGCTCAGGAAGCTTGACCGATGTGTCTCCACGCTTGATCTTGACCAGGGCATCCATCAGTCGGAGACCCTCGAAGGCATCGCGAGCATAGCGAACCTCACCCTCGTAGATTTCGGCTAGGTCTTGTTCAACGAAGCTGCGAGTAAGCGCGGCGCCACCGAGGATGACCGGCCAACGCTGGGCAACCCCGCGAAGGTTCATTTCCTCGAGGTTTTCCTTCATGATTTGAGTTGATTTGACCAGCAAACCACTCAGGCCGATGACGTCAACGTTGTGCTCTTCGGCGGCCTTCAGGATCTCGTTGATCGGCTGTTTGATGCCGATGTTGACGGTCTCAAAGCCGTTGTTGCTCAGGATGATGTCAACCAGGTTCTTGCCAATGTCGTGGACATCGCCGCGAACGGTAGCTAACAGGATTCGACCCTTGCCTTCATCCTCGGTCTTCTCGATAAACGGTTCCAAGTGCGCTACGGCAGTCTTCATGACCTCGGCGGACTGCAGCACGAAAGGCAACTGCATCTCACCCTTGCCGAATAGCTCGCCAACGACTTTCATGCCCTCGAGCAAATGGTCATTGATAATTTCTAGTGCCTTCATTCCGCCGGCCATCGCCTCATCAAGGTCGGGTTCTAGCCCCTTCTTTTCACCATCGATGATGCGGCGCTGCAGGCGCTCATTCAGCGGCATTGCCGCAAGTTCGTCGGCGCGTGACTGTCGGGCTGCCTTTGAGTCAACCCCGCTGAACACATCGAGGAAGTGGGTCAGCGGGTCATAGGAGACGTTGCCATCAGCGTCGTACTCGCGCTTGTCATAGATGAGACCCATGGCTGCATCGAGTTGCTGCTGAGGGATCTGGTTGAGCGGCATAATTCGAGCCGCATGAACGATTGCGCTGGTCAGACCGACCTGAACGCACTCGTGAAGGAATACGGAGTTCAGAACGTGACGTGCCGCTGGGCTAAGACCGAATGAAATGTTGGAAATTCCGAGGGTGCTCTGAACGCCCGGGTAGGCCTCATTCAAACGGCGGATTGCTTCGATGGTTTCGATGCCATCGCGGCGGGTTTCATCCTGGCCGGTGGCGATTGGGAAAGTCAGGGTGTCGACGGTGATGTCGACGAGGTTCATGCCCCAGTTCTGGGTTAGGTCCTTGATCAAGCGGTCTGCGATTGCAAACTTCGTTTCGGCGGTTCGCGCCTGACCCTCTTCGTCAATGGTTAGGGCAACTACAGCCGCACCATGCTCGACGACCAGGGGCATGATTTTGGCAAAACGCGAGGTTGGGCCATCGCCGTCTTCATAGTTGACTGAGTTGATCATGGCTCGGCCACCCATGCACTCGAGACCAGCCTCGAGAACGGCTGGTTCGGTTGAGTCAAGAACCAGTGGAAGCGTGGTTGCGGTTGCCAGGCGGCTAACCAGTTCACGTGCGTCACGAACGCCATCGCGACCGACGTAGTCGACACAGACATCGAGAAGGTGTGCGCCCTCACGGGTTTGAGATCGAGCGATTTCGATGCACTCTTCCCAGTTCTCGGCGAGCATCGCGTCTCGGAATGCCTTGGAACCGTTGGCGTTGGTACGCTCACCAATCGACAAGTAAGTCATGGTTTGGTCGAATGGCTGGTGCTGGTAAAGGCTGGCCAAACCAGGCTCAACGATTAGTGTCGGGCGTGATGGCTTCTTGCCTTCGACTGCCTCTGCAACCGCCTGGATGTGTGCCGGCGTGGTGCCGCAGCAACCGCCAACTAGCCCGGCGCCATAGTCGTTCACGAACTGAAGTTGTGCAGTGGCTAGCTCGACCGGGGTGAGTGGGTAATGTGCACCGTGAGGGCCCAGGATCGGCAGGCCGGCATTTGGCATGACCGTCACCGGAAGGTTTGAGTACTTCGAGAGGTAGCGAAGGTGCTCGCTCATCTCGGTTGGTCCGGTGGCGCAGTTGAGGCCGATCGAGTCGATCCCAAGCGCGCTAAGAGCCGTCAAAGCGGCTCCAATTTCAGAACCCAACAACATTGTGCCGGTGGTCTCGATGGTTACCGAAACGATGATTGGAACATAAGTATTTAGAGACTTCATGGCGCGTTTTGCACCGATGACCGCGCTCTTCGCTTGCAAGAGGTCTTGCGCAGTTTCAATCAAAATTGCGTCTACGCCGCCGTTTAGAAGACCTACCATCTGCTTCTGATATGCGTCGCGCAGTACCGAAAACTTTTCATGCCCGAGGCTCGGTAACTTGGTGCCGGGGCCAACCGAACCCAAAACAAACCTTGGTTTTTCCGGGGTACTGAAATCGTCAGCCACCTGACGAGCAACTTTGGCTCCGGCCAGAGCAAGTTCTTCGATTCGGTCTTCGATGCCGTACTCGGCCAAGTTGGCAAAGTTTGCGCCAAAGGTGTTGGTCTCGATCGCTTCGGAGCCAGCCTTGAGGTACTGGGCGTGAATGCTGCTGATGATGTCGGGTCTGGTGACATTCAGGATCTCATTGCAGCCCTCGTATTGCTGGAAGTCATCCATGCTTGGGCTGGCATCTTGAATCATGGTTCCCATGGCGCCATCGGCCACGACGACTCGAGTTTTGATGGCGTCAAGAAGCTGCTGAGAGCGAGGGGTAAACATAGGATTCAAGTCTACTTCAGGCGCTTGGCGGGTAAGGCTTGGAATATACTTATCTAATGACCGATTTCCCTTTACTACGCGGTACCGCGAGCGGCCCGTTCGAGACGGTCACCGAGGCGCTCGGTGTGCGATCAAAGCAGAATGAACCAACGCTCTCATTCGAATTTTTCCCTCCTCGTGATCAAGAAGAGGCAGCCGCGCAATTGTGGCGTTCTTTCGATGCGCTGATGGAGGTCTCACCCGACTTCGTTTCGGTTACCTACGGAGCCGGTGGTTCGAATCGCGAAACCTCGCTTGCAGTAGTTGAGCGTATGGCGAAGGACGTTATGACCATTGGTCACCTCACCTGCGTAGGAGGCTCGAGGGCAAGCACCGCGGAGACCATCCGACGCTTTGAAGATGCCGGGGTTCACTCAATTCTGGCTCTCCGTGGCGATGCTCCGAAAGACAATCCGGAGGCACTGCAAACCGGAGAACTCAAGACGGCTCTAGATCTAGTCAAGTTGGTAAAAGAAACCTCAGAACTTGAAGTTGGTGTCGCTGCATTCCCTGAGATTCACCCAGAATCCCCGCACATGGAGCATGACTCAATGGTTTTGGCTTTGAAGCAAGCCGCTGGTGCCAGCTATGGCATGACCCAACTGTTCTTCACCGTCGAGGCTTATATCGACTTGCTCGCAAGTGCCAAGGCCGCCGGCGCAACGCTGCCAATCATCCCGGGTTTGATGCCTGTTGGCAACGCGGCCAAGGTGGTTCGCATGGCCGAGATGAGTGGCGCCGCAATTCCGGTGGAACTCTTAAACAAGCTAGACAATGCCAGCGATGCCGAGGCTCGAGTTATCGGTATGGATTATTCGATCAAACTGGCTCGTGATTTAGTTGACGCCGGCGCACCCGGGTTGCACATTTTCAGCATGAACCTTTCGAAAGCCGCGCTCGAAGTTGCTCGTGGTGCCGGTCTTTGTCGGTAGTTCTCAATAGCCTGTACTCATGACCGAACAACAACTCAGTTTCGACTTCTCCCCCGAGCTACCAAAATGGGCCGAGAACATCGCAGTATTTGACCTAGAGACCACTGGTCTGGATTTGACAGATGCGCGCATTGTCACAGCCTGTGCTGTCGAACTCGATGCGATGGGTCAAATCGTTGGTCGAAATAGCGAGTGGTTAGCTGATCCTGTCATTGAGATCCCAACTCAGGCCAGCGATGTCCACGGCGTCACGACCGAAATCGCGCGCAGGGATGGTCGCCCAGCCGCCGAGGTCGTTTCAGAGCTGCTCGAGACTCTACGCGGGTACTTCGAACGCGGCCTTCCAGTAGTTGCCTACAACGCTCCATATGATTTCACGATTTTGCACCATGAAGCTCTACGTCATGGCCTGGAGCCACTTCGGGACCCGAGCCCAATCATCGACCCATTGGTAATTGATAAGTTCAAGGACAAGTTCCGCCGTGGCAAGAGGCGTCTCGAAAATGCCGCCGAGTTTTACAACGTCTCACTGAGCGACGCCCACAATGCCACAGCAGATGCAGTGGCTGCTGGCCGTGTTGCGCAGGCGATTGCCAGAAGATGGGCCGCAGAGTTACCAGCTAGCGCCACCGAGCTGCATGACCTTCAGATCGGTTGGAGCGAGTATCTGGACGCCGATTTTGAGAAGTTCATGCGCAAGAACAACCCAGACTTCACCAGCACGCGCGGCTGGCCGCTCAAACTCTAATCCAGGTAAAAGA
>CANGGL010000004.1 GCA_947453465.1 Microbacteriaceae bacterium
GAATGATAGGCAACAACGACTGCAAGGTCGTGAAGTGTGCGATTTTTACGCGAGCCGACCACACCCAAACGGACAACCGAAAAGCCGACGTGATAATCCCCGTCACGTTCAAATAGCCCCACCCCAACCCCAAGGAGAAACATGAACAAGAACCGTTTTGCAAGCATCGCAGTGGCGGCCCTAACCGCAGTGGCGGCATTGGCCTCAGCCGCACCGGCACAGGCAGCTGACTTTGGTGTGACCGCCGACAAGACTCAGCACCTAACCGTTGCCGGCGACATCGTTACCGTCACCGCGGCAAATGTTCCTGCAGGTCAGGGCATCTATCTGCGTCTGTGCGCAGGAACCCTGGCCGATGTTGCCAAGGCCCGCCCAGCAGACTGCGTTGGCATGGACAAGACCGTCTGGGCTTCAACCGCAGCGTCATCAATTGCGCAGCACGCCAGCGATGCCACCCAACCACTCAAGGTCTCGGTAGTTGCTCAGTTCACCTCGGGTGGCAAGACCATCGACTGCACCATGGTTGCCTGTGGCATCCACGTGCGCCGCGACCACCTAGGTGGCTCAACCGACTTCAGCCTCGACCGTTTCATCCCGGTCACCTTCGGTGCCCCGGTCCCAGCTGCACACCCATCGGTGGTTGCTGGCAAGGTTCAGATTCACGTTGCTGATGCAAACGGCCAGACCGTGACCTTTGTGGTTGCTGGCAAGAAGTATGTTCGTACCGTCAACTCAGACAGCTACACCTTCACCGTGGCTGCAGCCAAGGGTGCAAAGTCAGTCAAGGTTGCCGCAGTGCTTGCGTCACGCTCAATCGGCGCCGCGACCTTGAAGTTCTAGTTAGATGAGCTGGCCACTAGGCCGGCAACGGTGAATTGCTCGAGGGCAGCGGCTTCTCTAATGAACTCGCTGCCTTCGTCAATTCGCTTAGCGGCTGCCGCAACCGATGCAAAAATCAGGTGAGCGGTGGCCGTTACATCTTTAACGCCAATTTCACCGATTGGGCTGAGCAGGGCAAACATAAAGTGACCGTGCATGGCATTGATCATGCCTCGTGATTCCTCAGGCAGCGAGGCTGTTGAAATCTCACGGATGATTCGGTGCTCGGCGCTCGCCAGGTGAGCGAGCGAATAGTGAATCCAAATCCTGATTCGTTCCATCGGGTCTTTTAGCCCCTCGATGTGACGCTCGATGGCATTGCTGAGGTCGGCCATCTCGTTGATGACCAGTTCGGCAAGAACATGCTCTTTCGAAGCAAAGTATTGATAGATCGCAGGGCGGCTTAGGCCGGTGGCCTCGGCGAGTTCTGCCATCGAGACTGCATCTACGCCATCGCGCGCAATCAGGCCCTGAGCGGCTTCAAGAATTGCCTCTTGGCGCTCATCGCTGATTCGGGTTGGGGTCACGGTCTATCTAACGGTTGGTCGGTGCCGAGTATTCCTAGGGGGTTCAGATTCTCAGGAAAGGTGGGAGCGCCGTTTTAGGCAACTTCGCTGGTGAGGCGCTCGACGAGCTCGGCATACTTATCGGCGGTCTGCGCAACAATCTCGGCAGGCAGCACCGGAGGGGTGCCGTGCTTGTCCCAGTTTTCGGCCAACCAGTTGCGAACAATCTGCTTGTCGAAAGACTCTTTGCGCTCGCCGCGGTCCCACGCTGCACGGCTCCAGTAACGGCTTGAGTCAGGGGTCAAAACCTCATCGCCAAGTGTGATTGTGCCCGAGACACCGTTGAACTCAACCACGTCATTGCGGTTGTTTGGGTCAATGCCAAACTCAAACTTGGTGTCGGCAAGAATCAGACCGGCGTGTTCAGCAAGCTCACTGGCCTGCTTGAAAACCTTGAGGCTGAGGTCGCGCAGCTTGGCCGCGTTCTCGGCACCAACCAGTTCGACAACGCGCTCAAAAGTGATGTTCTCGTCGTGCTCGCCCATCGGGGCCTTCCAGGCCGGGGTGAAAATTGGCTCTGGCAATTTGCCGCCGAAGGTCAAACCCTCGGGCAGTTTGATGCCGCAAATCTCGCCGGTGGCCTGGTATTCCTGCCAGCCCGAACCGCTGATGTAGCCACGAACAACGCACTCCACCGGAAACATCTCAAGCTTCTTGGCGATCGTGGCACGCCCGGCGACCTCTGCCGGAACCTCAACCTCGGCGGCCAAGTGGTTCGGCACATCCAGGCGGTCAAACCACCAGTTGGTGAGGGTGGTGAGGTGCTTGCCCTTGCCGGTTATGGCTGGTTCAAGAATCTGGTCAAAAGCGCTCACGCGGTCAGAAGCAACCACCATGATTAGGTGGCTCAGGCTAGTTTGCTCACTCTCATAGAGGTCGCGAACCTTGCCCGAGTAAACGTGCACCCAGTTGTCGACATGCTGCGCGTTCTGCTCGCCCATTAGTTGGCAACCTTTGCCGCGATGTCTTTGCGGTAGTGCGAGCCTTCGAGGTGAATCTTGGCAATTGCTTCATAGGCGTGGTGGCGAGCGTGGGCAAAAGTCTGGTTCATGGCAACCACGCTGAGCACTCGGCCGCCGGTGGCAACGATGTGCTCCTTGCCGGTTTCAGGGTCGGTGGCAAAAGCCGTCGCCGCGTGGCAGATCTCAACGTGAGGGTTGCTCTCGGCCTCGGCCAGGTGCTTGATTGGGCGGTTTGGCGCCGAAGTGTCTGGGTATCCCTCGCTGGCGAGCACCACGGTGATTGCAACATCCTTGGTGAAATCAGGGTTGGTGGCACCGTTTAGGCCACCAGTTGCCGCCTTATATAGAAGGTTGCTTAGTGAGCTGGTCAGGCGGCGAAGCACAACCTGAGTCTCTGGGTCGCCGAAGCGGGCGTTGAATTCAATCACACGGATGCCGCGCTCGGTGAGAATCAGGCCGCAGTAGAGGAGGCCAACAAACGGTGTGCCGAGTTTGACCATCTCGTCAACGGTTGGCTGAGCCACATCGCGCTGGACTTCTTCAACGAAGCCCTCTGGTAGCCAAGGCAGTGGGCTATAGGCACCCATGCCTCCGGTGTTCGGGCCCTCATCGTTGTCATAGGCACGCTTGAAATCTTGAGCCGGGCTAAGTGGCACAACGGTTTTGCCGTCGGCGAGGAAGAACAGGCTGACCTCTTGGCCGGCCAGATACTCTTCAACCAAAATGCCGATGTCCATGAACTTCTCGGCGTGAGCCAAGGCAGCGTCGCGGTCGTTGGTGACAATGACGCCCTTGCCCGCGGCCAGGCCATCGGCCTTGATCACGTATGGGGCACCGAACTCATCCATGGCGTCGGCCACTTCATCGATGGTCTTGCATTCGCGAGCCATGCCGGTTGGCACACCAGCTGCGGCCATGACCTCTTTGGCAAAAGACTTTGAACCCTCAAGCTGAGCGGCGGCCTGGCTTGGACCGAAAACAGCGATGCCCTCTGAGCGCAGTGCGTCTGAAACGCCGGCAACCAATGGGGCCTCTGGGCCGATGATGACCAACTCGGTGCCGTGCTCAAGAGCAAACTTGGCGACCTCAAGCGGGTCGTTTGGGTTAAGCGATGGCACGCAGTGAGCGTCTGCCGAGATTCCGGCGTTGCCAGGTGCAACGGTCAGGTCATCCTTTGCAGTGCCGGTGCGCAGAAGCGCCTTAACGATTGCGTGCTCGCGAGCGCCTGCGCCCAAAACTAGAATCTTCACTCGACAAGTTTAGCCGAGGCCGTGTGTGACAAACTGGGCTCATGCTGTTGATCGCGCTGGTTTTGGCCCTGGGGCTGCTTGGCCCGCTTCTCGCCATTCCGCGCCGGCTGGCCGTGCCGGTTGCCATCGGTGAAATTATGGTGGGCGTTGCCGCCGGAGTTTCGGGCTTCAATTGGGTCGATGGCACAGACCCAACGGTCAAGCTTCTATCGCAAATCGGCTTTGCCCTGGTCATGATGATGAGCGCCAGCAGCATCAGCCTGCCCGAGGTTGCCAAGAGTGCCGTGATCGGCAAGGCGGCCAGGAACGTTGCCATTTCGCTGTTCCCGGCGGTAGGCATCGCGTTTGCAATCGCAAGCTTCACCGGCTTTGACCTGGTCTGGGTTTTTGCCATCATCATGTTTTCAAGCTCGGCGGCCATCATTCTGCCTGCCTTTGCCGGTGCCCGCAGAACCCCGATGTTTTTGCTGTTCAGCACTCAGGTGGCGTTGGCCGACCTCATCTCCATTGTTTCGTTGCCGCTGGCAATAAAGGGTGCAAACTTTGCGCTAGTGATTGCCGGCGCAGCCATCATCGCGGTTGCGGCCTGGGTGATTTACCAGGTGCTCAACCGCTTCAATGCCAATGGCCGATGGGAGGTTGTCCGCAGCCTCTCGAAGAAGCGCCGCTTTGGGCTCGAGCTGCGCATCAGTCTGATTGTGCTTTTGGTGATGGCCGGGGTTTCGCAGGTTTTCGGCGTGACCGTGCTCATCGCCGGGTTTGCCTTTGGTCTGGCCTTTGGCGCCAACGGCCTGCCGCGCCGGCTGGGCAATCAGATTTTTGCCGTTACCGAGGGTTTCTTCTCACCGCTGTTTTTTGTGGTGCTTGGGTCGCAGATCGACATCCGTGCACTGTTTATTGACCCACAACTGCTGTTTATTTCTGCCGCGCTATTTGCCGGTGCAATCATCACCCATTTGAGTGCCGCGCTGGTGCGCTTGCCGGTGAACTTTGCCGTTGCCTCGGCCGCTCAACTTGGTGTGCCAACCGCGGTCATCGCCATCGGGCAGCAGTCGGGTTTAATTTCGTCTGGCCAAGCCGCCGCAATTATGTTGGCGGCGCTGCTAACTATCGGAGCGACGTTAGTGACCCGTCGCCAGATTCACTAGCAGCCAGGCTGAGACACCCAAAATCATGCAGCCACCAACCGCAACGATGGAGTGCAGGCGCTTCGGTTCGTTTAAAATCCAATCGCGAACAGCCGCCGCGGTGAGCACATAAACGGCATCACTCAGGGTGCCGATGATCTCAAAGAGTGCCCCGAGCAACAAAAACTGAATCACAAAATTGCCGGCCGGGTTGATGAACTGCGGCAGCACAGCGGTGAAGAAGACCGCGGTCTTTGGGTTGCTCAGGCCAACTAGAAAACCCTCGCGAAAAATCTTGCCCAGTGGTTTTTTGGCGTCACTCGCACTCATGATGTTGGCGTGCTGTTTGCCCGCGCCGCGCACGGTTTTGAAGCCTAGATAGCCGAGATAAAGCACGCCGCCAATCTTGATGACCTCGAGCAACCAGGGCAGT
Organism: Microbacteriaceae bacterium; assembly: GCA_947453465.1. GTDB lineage: Bacteria > Actinomycetota > Actinomycetes > Actinomycetales > Microbacteriaceae > Rhodoluna. Next base: position 5,218 of record CANGGL010000004.1, read on the forward strand.
GCGGTGACCAAGCCATACAAGCCAAAAGCGGTGCCAACCACCCAAACGCTGGTGCCCACCGAGTTGGCAACCACGGTGACCAACCCGGATGAACGGCCGAGCGCAAGCGTGCGCCCGATGGCGAAAACCACGCTTGGCCCAGGAATCACAATGATCACGAGGGCTGTGATCAAGAACATGATCATCGCGGCAAGGGTAGGCATGGGTCAAGTCTAAAGTTTTCGAATGCTTGGCCTTCGGCCAACATGACAAACTAGGGGAATGGCAAGACGAAGAATTAAGCGCGAAGACGGGCTGGCGGCAATTGCGGCTGGAGACTTGACGACAGCAGTGCGCTTCTTGCTCGAAGAACTTGCCGAGAAGGCACCGGGTAACTCGGTTGAGGTTCGTGTGCCCCCGTTGGGTGCCACCCAATGCATCGAAGGGCCGCGTCACACCAGAGGCACCCCGCCAAACGTGGTGGAGATGTCGCCAGAGACTTGGTTTGCCGTTGCCACCGGCGCCATGAGCTGGGCCGGCGCGGTTGCCGCCGGCAAAGTTTCTGCCTCGGGTACGCGTGCCGACCTGGCCGACGTGCTGCCGCTTAGGCCTTAATTTCATCCTTCTTGGTAACGCTCAAGAACGCCACCGAGAACAAGATCAGGGCCAAGAAGACATAGCTGGTGTTGGTGGCGCCAAAGCCCAAGCCGCCATCCGCAGGGTTCTGTGAGAGCAGGTCGCCAAGCGATGCACCCAAAGGGCGGGTGAGGATGTAGACCACCCAAAAGCCCGTGACTTCGCTAACCAAACCGCGCTTCCAAAGCAGCGCCACCAGGGCAATTCCGGCGGCAAAGATGGCCAGCGAAAGGCCAAAGCCAAGGTTGAAAGATTCGGCAAACTGGTCGCCGGCCGAGGTGCCGAGAGCAAAGGTAAAGAGAATGGCCAACCAATAAAAGGCCTCGCGCTTGCGAGTCTTGATCGACTTCATCGCCAGGGTGCGCTCTTGGCGGTGCCAGATGGCGAAGATGCCAATCAAGATTGCACCGAAGATCACTGTGGTGACCCAGAGTTCAACACCAAGCCCATCGTGCAGGTTGTCTGTGATGAGCGTGCCGGCCACCGAAATTAGCACAATGGTCAACCAATAAATCACCGGGATGTAGCGGCGCACGGAAAACTGAATGATCAGCATGATAGCCAGAGCGCTTGCCGTAATCAGCGAGATAACCTGCAATCCCTGGGCGTCGCTTAGGTTGAAGGCTCCGGCTAGGTTGCCGTTGAGGAAGTCTGCAAAGGTCTCGCCGACCGTGGTGGCCAACACCTTGATGATCCAAAAAAATGCGGTAACCGCCGGAACTTTGACCATCAGGTCTTTACGCAATGAAGTCATCGCATCAGTTTAGCCAGTAAGCCTGAGAGGCGGCTGTGAGTGAAAAAACTCGCATCCCAACCGCACCGCAAACTGACCCATAATTGGTCCATGGCCGAATACGACAAATCTCCAGAGCGCACCAGCGCTGCAACCACATTGAAGACTGAGCAGATTCAGATTCGTCGCTCTCCGAAGTATTTCCCATTCCTCTTGACCGGCGGAATTCTCGGCCTGATCATCGCCTTTGCACTCAACGCCAGCATCGCGCCAGAGGCACGCAGCGCGGCACCCATCCTTGGTTATTTGGTTGCCTTCTCGGTGGCCATCGGTGCGGGGCTCGGAGTGGTCGCGGCGATCATCCTTGACCGAATTGGGGCATCTCGTTCGAAGACCCTGGAAGCCACTAAACTAGAGGGGTAACGGCCTGAGAAAACCGGGTTACGCCCCACCTCTAAATGACAGGAAACTGCCTTGCTTCGTGGCGACGGAAAACTAAATCTCGACATTGCTGTAAGCGATGACGACAAGTCACCTCAAGACCAATGCGGCGTATTCGGCGTATGGGCACCGGGCGAAGAAGTTGCCAAACTAGCCTTCTTCGGCCTCTATTCACTTCAGCACCGCGGACAAGAATCTGCGGGCATCGCCACCTCTGATGGCAAGAAAATCTTGGTCTACAAAGACATGGGTTTGGTCTCGCAGGTCTTCTCGGAGTCGGCACTCGAGAGCCTGGTTGGGCACATCGCAGTTGGCCATAACCGCTATTCAACCACCGGTGCATCACACTGGCGCAACGCGCAGCCGACCCTTGGCCGCACCTCGGCCGGCACCGTGGCACTTGCTCACAACGGCAACCTGACCAACACCGCAGACCTGCTTGATCTGCTCAAGGCTCGATACCCAAACCAGGGCACCAATGAGATCACCGGTGGAAACACCACCGACACCGCTGTGCTCACCGCACTGATGGCCGGCGACCAAGACCACTCGCTCGAGGCAACCGCGCTTGAGCTGCTGCCAAAGGTTAAGGGTGCCTTCTGCCTTGTCTTCATGGATGAGCAGACCTTGTATGCGGCACGCGACCCTCAGGGTGTTCGACCTCTAGTTCTTGGCCGCCTTGACCGTGGTTGGGTGGTTGCTTCTGAGACCGCAGCACTCGACATCGTTGGTGCCTCACTGGTTCGCGAGATCGAGCCGGGTGAGCTTATTGCCATCGATGAAAACGGCCTGCGCTCAACCCGATTTGCCGAAACCAAGCGCGCCGGTTGCGTGTTTGAGTATGTCTACCTGGCTCGCCCAGACACAGCCATCAATGGCAAGAACGTTTATGAGGCTCGCGTTGAGATGGGTCGCCAGCTTGCTCGCGAATACCCGGTCGAAGCCGACCTCGTCATTCCGACCCCTGAATCTGGCACCCCGGCCGCCATCGGTTTCTCTGAGCAGTCGGGCATCCCATTTGGTCACGGCCTGGTCAAGAACGCCTATGTTGGCCGCACCTTTATTCAGCCTTCGCAGACCATTCGTCAGCGAGGTATTCGCCTCAAGTTGAACCCGCTGCGCGAGGTCATTCGCGGCAAGCGCATCATCGTTATCGATGACTCAATCGTTCGCGGCAACACCCAGCGTGCCCTGGTGCAGATGCTGCGTGAGGCCGGTGCCGCCGAGATTCACGTGCGCATTTCATCGCCACCGATCACCTGGCCTTGCTTCTACGGCATCGACTTTGCAACCCGCGCCGAGCTCATCGCAACCGGCCTTGGGGTCGACGATGTTCGTGCCTCAATCGGTGCAGACAGCCTCGGTTATTTGACCAAGGATGGCATGATTGCCGCCACGGGTCAGGAAGAGTCGAAGCTTTGCACCGCCTGCTTCACCGGCAAGTACCCAATCGAATTGCCGTTGGCGGCTCGAATGGGCAAGAACTTGCTCGAGCGCCCAGAGGGCACGCCTTCTGACGACGAAGCGAGCGCTTGCGAGCCAGGGCCAGATTCTGAACTAGACGCAATCGTGCGCAATGCATCGCAACAGGAGACTTTGAATGACTAACGCTTACGCCGCATCCGGTGTTGACACCGAAGCCGGCGACCTAGCCGTCGAACTAATGAAGCGTGCCGTTGGTGCGACTCACAACGACCTAGTCATGGGTGGCCTCGGTGGCTTCGCCGGCATGATGGACGTCTCATTCTTGAAGTCTTATGACCGCCCGCTTTTGGCAACCTCAACCGACGGCGTCGGCACCAAGGTGGCCATCGCTCAGGCAATCGACAAGCACGACACCATCGGCCAAGACCTGGTTGGCATGGTCGTCGACGACATCGTGGTAGTTGGCGCCAAATCACTCTTCATGACCGATTACATTGCCTGTGGCAAGGTCATTCCTGAGCGCATCGCCGACATCGTTCGCGGCATCGCTGAGGCATGTTCAGCCGTTGGCGTTGCCCTAGTTGGTGGCGAGACCGCAGAGCACCCGGGCCTTCTGGGCGTTGACGACTATGACGTAGCCGGTGCAGCAGTTGGCGTGGTTGATGCCGCTAAGTTGCTTGGCCCACAGAACGTGCGCGTTGGCGATGTTGTTTTGGGTATGCAGTCTTCTGGCTTGCACTCAAACGGTTATTCACTGGTTCGCAAGATCGTTCGCGACATGGGTTATTCATACACCGACCAGGTGCCAGAGTTTGCCGGCATCTCACTTGGTGAAAAGCTTCTCGAGCCAACCGCGCTTTACACAGGCGTGCTTAACTCACTGCTCGAAAGTGAGCTGGGTTCTGCGGTGCACGCGATGAGCCACATCACTGGCGGCGGCATCGCAGCCAACATCGCGCGCGTTCTGCCTCAGGGCGTTGCGCTTGATGTTCACCGCTCAACCTGGGCACCTCAAGAGGTCTTCAAGGTTCTTGCCGGCTGGGGTGGATTCTCACTCGAGTCTGTCGAAGGCACCTGGAACCTTGGCCTCGGCCAGGCAGTTGTGGTTGCCGCCGATAAGGCCGATGAAGTTGCGCACAGCTTGACCAAGCTTGGCGTGCACACCTGGAACCTCGGTGAAATCCAGGATGCACCTACCGGCGCGGCACTTGCCGACTACGTTCAGGGTGCCAAGGGTGTTGACGGTGGCGCAGTTCGCCTGGTCGGCGAATACAAGTAATTCGCACAACTCTCAGTCAGCTAGCGCAAGTAGTTAGTTTTTAGGCCAAGCCCAAATTTCCAGCTGAACTCCGTCTGGGTCGCGCAAGTATGCCCAGCGAGAACCAGCCAAGTCGCCGTCGGTCAAAGTCACTGGTGGGGCATTGAACACCGCTCCGCGCTCAAGCAGTGCTGAGTAGGCCGCATCCATGTCATCAATCTGCAGACAAATGTGGGTTGCGCCGACATCGCCATTGGTCAGGCTGAAGTCCTTGCCGCGCGGGTTGTGATATTCGAGAAACTCGATTCGGGTTGCGCCAATCTCGATCATTGAGAAAGATAGCTCGGTGCCCTCAACCTGCACGGCGTCAGACAACTCTTTGCCGTGACCATGGTTCACCGGGCCCGGGGTCAGGTCGAACATCTTCGAATACCAATCGAATGACCGCTTCATGTCTCGCACGGTTATTCCGATGTGATGCACACCTTCAACTTTGAATGACATGGGCGAAACCTTTCTCGGGCTATTTACACTCTCAGTCAACATTATTTGTCGGGTGTTCAGGCTCGTCAACCATAACGGTTTGAAAACGTTTGGAGCTGATTTTTTCCACGCTCGAGGCGGTAGCCCAGTAAATCAATGGTTTTTCGAGATTCTTGCGAAAGATATTGACACCATTTCACGCCTCAGGAATGTTGATTCCGTTCAAACTGTTCATCTAGACTAAACACGCGTCACAGGCCATAACTGGCCTAGACAGTCGAGGAGGACAAGCAATGACAACTGCAACATTCGGCACCAATCAGGTGGACTGGGAACAGCGTCTTGATTTTGACAAGTTGCGCACTGAGCGCCTTGCCAAGCTGAAGGTCGAGCTTGAGAAGTCAAGCGTCGGTGCACTCCTTGCCTTCGACTTCGCCAACATCCGCTACATGTCTTCGACGCACATCGGCACCTGGGCGATCGACAAGGCCATTCGCTTTGCTCTCGTCACCCGCAAGACCGACCCAATTGTCTGGGACTTCGGTTCGGCAGCGAAGCACCACCAGCTTTACAACCCTTGGCTAGACACCACCACCGCCGAGGCCGACGCTGACCCACATGCACCTCACCACGGGGCAGTTAAGCCACGCGCCGAGTCTGGCGCACGCGCCGGAATCTCGACCCTTCGTGGTGCTTTCAACCCGGATGCCGGCATCGCCGACGAGGTTGCCTCAAAGATCAAGCGTGAACTAGAGAAGTACGGACTACTAAATGAGCCTCTAGGAATCGACATCGTTGAGCTCCCGATTTTGTTTGCACTTCAGCGTGCCGGCATCACAGTGGTTGACGGTCAGCAGATCTTCCTAAACGCACGTGCGGTCAAGACCGGCGAAGAGATCGGATTGCTAACCCAGGCTGCTTCGATGGTTGATGCTGCCTACGAAAAGCTCTACGAGTTCCTTCGCCCAGGCGTCAAAGAGAACGAGGCCGTCGGTCTAGTTTCGAAGGTTCTTTATGACCTCGGTTCAGAGTATGTAGAGGGCGTAAACGCCATCTCAGGTGAGCGCTGCTCGCCACACCCACACGTTTATTCAGACCGCTTGATTCGCCCTGGCGACCCTGCCTTCTTCGACATCCTGCACAGCTATCAGGGTTACCGCACCTGCTACTACCGCACCTTCGCGGTTGGCTCGGCAAGCTCGGCCCAGCACGATGCCTATAAACGTGCCCGTGAATACATGGACCGCGCGATTGCCTTGGTTCGCCCAGGTGCAACCACCGCAGATATCGTTGCCGTCTGGCCGAAGGCCGAGGAGTTTGGCTTTGCCAACGAAGAAGCAGCATTTGCTCTTCAGTATGGACACGGTGTTGGTCTGTCGATTTGGGAGAAGCCGATCTTCTCTCGCCTCGTTTCATTCGACCACCCAGAGGTACTTGTCGAAGGCATGGTCTTCGCACTCGAGACCTACTGGCCATCGGCCGACGGTTGGGGTGCTGCCCGAATCGAAGAAGAAGTTGTGGTGACTGCCACTGGATGCCAGGTCATCACCAAGTTCCCAGCCGAAGACTTGCTAGTCGCCGGCCAGCGCTACTACTCAGTAGGCGGCCCACTACCTTTGCAGCGCGACTCACAGTCGCACCTAAACACCCCTGCGGGTCGCGGCGAAATCTAGGCATCATGACCAACCAGATGATTGCAGCGGTTTACCACGGCAGTGGTGACGTGAGAGTTGAAAGCATGGACGTGCCAACCCCGGCTCCGGGCGAGGTTCTCCTCAAGATCTTGCGTTCGGGCATGTGCGGAACCGATGCGTCTGAGTACAAGTCGGGCCCAAAACTGTTCCCGGTCTTTGCCAAGCACCCAAACAGTGGTCACCAGGGCCCAATGGTCATTGGTCACGAGTTCATCGGTGAAATCATCGGCGAGGTTGACCCGGCCTCAGGTTTCAAGGCTGGGGACATCGTTGCCTCGGGTGCCGGCATCAGCTGTGGCAAATGCAAGCGTTGCGAAGAGGGTCGAACCAACCTTTGCGACAAGTATGTAACCCTCGGTCTAAACCGTCACGGCGGAATGGCGCAGTTTGTTGCTGCGCCAACCAGCACTTTGGTTAAGGTTCCCGCCGGAATCAGTCTCGATGCGGCGGGCATCGCCCAGCCGTTAGCGGTTGGCCTGCATGCGGCTCGCCGCTCAGGCGTGCGCAACGGCGACAAGGTCTTGCTGATCGGCTCTGGGGCAATCGGCACCTTCGTTCTTGCGGGTCTCAAGCACATCGTCGATGCCGAAGTGACCGTGCTTGATTTTGGCGGCAGTCGCCTAGAGCGCGCTGCTCGACTCGGTGCTGACCACACGGTCGAGGTTGGCCCAGACGCTGTCGAAAACATCAAGAAGATCTTCGGCTCAACCGGCATCGACGTGGTCATCGAGGCCAGCGGTGCTCCTGGTCAGTTGCCATTTGCGATTGAGATGGTGAAGCGCGGTGGAACCATTTTGCAGGTTGGCTTGCCATCGACGCACCCAGAAATCGACCTACACAAGTTGGTCTTGAGTGAAATAGACATCATCACCACGTTGGCGCACGTCTGCGGCGAAGACCTAGCTCCCTCACTAGAGATTCTGAACTCCAGCTCTCTGGCTCAAGAGCTGATCGAAGGCGTTTATCCTTTGTCACAGATAAGCAACCAACTTGAACTTCTAAGCACCGGCAAAATTCAAGGCAAAGTCCTTTTCGACCCATCGCTTTGAAACAGTAACTGAGAAATAGGGAGCAAAAATGAAGGCAGCAATTTTTTACGGAGCCAAGGACATTCGTGTTGAGAATGTGGCCGAGCCTCAGATGGTTGGCCCTGGTGAAGTGCGACTAAAGCCGTTCTGGTGCGGCATCTGCGGCACCGATGTGCACGAGTATGCGATGGGTCCGATTGTTATCCCATCGAAGCCTCACAAGCTAAACGGCTCAATCTTGCCTCAGATTCTTGGTCATGAATTCTCTGCTGAGGTGCTTGAACTTGGAAGGGGCGTAACCAACGTCAAGGTTGGCGACCGGGTCTCGGTTATGCCACTACTTTCTTGTGGTGTTTGCTACTTCTGTTCCCGCGGCGACAACCACCTCTGCACTTCGATGGCATGCATCGGTTTGAGCTGCGAATGGGGTGGTATCGCCGAGCAGGCTGTTGTTCCGGCCGCCAACGTGTTCAAGCTGCACGATTCAATGTCTGACGTAGCCGGCGCGCTAGTCGAGCCTTTGGCGGTGGCTGCCTACGGTGTTGACCGCGGCAACGTTCGTCCTGGAGACACCATCCTGATCACCGGTGCCGGCCCAATCGGCGCCCTGGCCACCATCTATGCGGAGAACCTAGGCGCACGCGTCTTCGTCTCCGAGCTAAACCCAAACCGCAAGAAGTTAATCGATGACCTGGGTGTGGCAACTCTGCTTGACCCAACCAAGGATGACGTCACCGCGATTCTGAAGGACGCGACCGGCGGCATCGGCGTTGACGCTGTCATCGAATGTTCGGGTAACGAGCGCGCGTTGCAGACTGCTGTAAAGGCTGTTCGCTCTGGTGGTTACATCGTTCAGACCGGCCTGCACACTCGCCCAGCATCGATTGAGCCAATGGAGTTCTCAGAGCGCGAGATTACCTACACCGGAACCTGGTGCTACCCGGTAACCGACTGGCCTCGCATCATCGAACTAATCGGCCGCCGCGGCCTTCCGGTTGAAAAGGTGGTCAGCTCTCAGATCGCTATGGATGACATCGTTGCCAAGGGTTTCGAAGAGTTGGTTTCACCAACCGGCAACGAAACCAAAGTTCTAGTCAGGGGTTACTAAACATGAAGGCACTTGAATTCGTCTCAGAAGGCGTAGCCAAGGTTAACGAGCTAGACATCCCAGAGATTGGCGATGACGAGGTACTGATTGCCTCTCGCGCGGTGGGTGTTTGTCACTCAGACATCGAACTGCTTGAGGGTCGCTACATCATCCCGTTCAGCTACCCAATCATCCCTGGCCACGAGTGGTCGGGTGAGGTAATGCGCGTCGGCTCCAAGGTGACCAACTTCAAGAAGGGTGACCACGTGGTTGGCGACTGCGTGATTGGCGATGACCACTTTGGTTTCTCAATCAGCGGTGCGGCCGCCGAGTTCTTCATTACGAAGGAATCATGGCTTCACAAGATTCCAAACAACATCTCTTGGAATAACGGAGCGTTGGTCGAGCCATTCAGTGTGGCTTATTACGCGTTGATGCGCGTTGGCAACGTAAACGCCAGTGACACCTTGGTTGTGCTTGGTGCAGGGCCAATCGGTCTTGCCGTCACCGCTGCTGCCAAGGCGCTTGGCGCAAAGACCATCGTGGTTGAGCCCGTTGACTTCCGACAGAAGGCGGCTCACGAACTTGGTGCTGACTATGTCTGCTCTCCAGACGAGATCGCGGCAGTTCTGGCCAAGGTAACCGAAGGCCGCGGCGCAAACGTTGTTGTTGAGGCCACCGGCCGCCCAGATGTGATGGCAACCGCGCTTGAGCTGGCTGGCTTCAAGGGCCGCGTCGCTTACATTGGCATTGATGTTGGTAAGTCTGCGCCGGCACAACTTGGTTTGATCCAGTCAAAGGAGCTCACCATCACCGGGTCGATTGGTTCACCTGGTGTGTGGGAAGAAACCATTCGATTCATGTCCAACAAGAACATCGATCTTTCACCATTGGTGACAGCTCGATTCACGGTTGATGAAGCACTCGGCGCAGTAGAGGCGGCACAGCGCCCGATGGAGAACATCAAGGCTCACATTGAGTTCAACGCCAGCATCTAGGCATAAAAAAATGGCCCGTCCGATTGGACGGGCCATTTTTTGTCCCCTGGAAAGGGAGGAGACGCTTACTTTGGAAGAATGTTTGCGTCGCGGTATGCCTGAACGTTTGAGAAGAAGCTCTTTGGGCTTGATCGGAAGTTCAGGAAGCCAGCTTCGCGAGACTTGGTCATGTCGGTGAAGCACTCTATCTGACGACCTAGGTCGCTGTCGCTGTGCCACCATGAAGCCAACTTCGTCACGTCATGCACCGCCAGACCGTGCTTCTTAGCAATCTCTTCCCAGACCGGAGCAGCGTCTTTCATCTGCTCTTCTAGTGGCTGGAAGTGCTCCGCCTTCGGGCCCTCATACTCGACGCCGAAGTGCTCGGCGATCTGGGGCCATAGCCAGCGCCAGCGGAAGGTATCTCCGTTAGCGATGTTGAACGCCTGGTTCTCGCCGGCTGGGTTGGTGGATGCCCAAACCAACTGCTCGCCGAGAAGGTCGGCATCTGTGACGTCGACCACGCCGTTCCAAGCCTGGGTTGAACCAGGGAAGATGAATGGCTTGCCAAGGGCCTTCTGAATCTCGGCGTAAACCGAAAGGGTCAGCACCATGTTCATGGCGTTGTCTACCGCGTAGCCAAAGATTGTGTGTGAGCGGTGAACGCTCCAGGTGAAGCCCTGCTTCTTCGCAGCAGAGAATAGCTCGTCTTCTTGGGTGTAGTAGAAGTTAGGGACGTCGAGGCGAGGCTCATCCTCGTGGAATGGGGTCTCGGCCATCACAGCGTTTGCGTAGTTATCGAATGGGCCGAGGTAGTGCTTCAGGCCGGTCTGAAGGGCGACGTGGCGCACTCCACCGTCTGGCTCTAGGGCGGCAAGGAGGTTGCGAATGGTTGCACCATTCACCTCGATGTTCTCAGCCTCGGTGTCCTTCTTGATCCAAGCGGTCATGAACACGATCTCTGGCTTGAGGCCTGAAAGTGCACTCTTGACGCCTTCTGCGTCTAGGAGGTCTGCCTTGATGTGGTGAACACCAGCCGGAAGGCCTTCGGTTCTGCGGGAAAGCCCGTGGACATCCCAACCATCCTTCAGAAGCTGCTTAGCGATTACCTGGCCCGAAATGCCGGTTACGCCGACGATGAGAGCGCGTTTATTGGTGCTCATTCTGAATATCTCCATTTCATCAGTGGTGTTCACTTGAGATGAACGTTACCAGTAAACATTGGGTCAAGATATAGACAAATAAATAACGATTTGGTCAGAAATACGCCTAGGGCGAATTGGACGGCTAAATAAATTAGCGGCGACGCACAAGCGCTCTTAAAACCTTGATAAACAGGGGTTTTCACTCGAAACCAAAATTTATACCACCGGGAATAAAAGCCCGGTCATCGCGCAAGAAAACTGACCTAGAAATAGAAATGTCGCCGAATCGTTATCGTAAGTGTGCCTAAACGTTGTCAAGGTTTCATAAAGTAGGACTCAACACAGTGGTAAAGATTCCACGAAAGATGCTTCAAGGAGAACAAATGGCAGATCGAAGTGCCGCAACCCTTTCAACGGGTTCGCGCTTTCAGGTTTCGAAAGGCCTATTGACTGTCTTGGTTTCGACCGCAGTCCTGTTTGCACTTAGCGCAGCACTTGCACCAACCAGCGTCGCTCCAGGCACTCTAAGTGGAATGCTCCCATTCGCGGCGATTCTAGCCATCGTCGGTCTTGGTCAGATGCTGGTAATCCAGCAGGCCGGCATCGACCTATCTGTTGCTGGTTCCGTTTCTCTAGCTGCGGTTATCGTCACCGTGTATCCGACCGGCGACAACAGCAGATTAGTTCCAGCCCTTCTTATGGCTTTCGGAGTTTCGCTAGCCACCGGACTTCTAAATGGTGTGCTCATCGGTTTCATCAAGTTGAACCCAATCATCGCCACTCTTGGCACCAACTCACTTCTATACGGCCTAGTAATGGCGATCTCGCAGGGCATCCCTCGCCAGACCACCTCACGCCTTCAGAGCATCGTCACCAGTGCAACTTTTGGTATTCCCAACACCGTTTACTTCGCTCTTGCCACTCTCTTGATTGTGATTCTCTTCTTGCGCAAAACCGTGGCAGGTCGTCGTTTCGAATCAATCGGAGCCAGCCCTGCGGTGGCGAGCATCTCAGGTCTGCGAGTTCGTACCCACCTAGGTCTTGCCTATGTCTGGGGTCAGTTGCTCTACACGCTTGCCGGTGTCTTGATTGCCGGAGTTATCTCATCGCCAAACGGTTCGATGGGTGACGCCTACCTACTGCCTTCAGTTGCCGTGGTAGTTCTTGGTGGCACATCACTTCTCGGTGGTCGCGGTTTGCCAACGGCAACCGTTATCGCTGCTGTCTTCTTGTCTCAGCTAGACCAGTTCGTCTTGGCCCTCGGCGTGAACTTTGCGGTTCGCACCCTGGTACAGGCTGCTGCGCTAGCGATTGGTGTCGCTATCTACACCGTGGACTGGTCTCGAGTGAGAGCAGTTCTCAACAAACTCCTGTCGGCGAACAGCCGCGGGCAGAACCAAGCTTCTTTGCCTTCGGCTTAGAGGTCAAAAAAGGCGCGACATTGATGTCACGCTGTTAGATGGAGGAAACAAAGATGATTCGTCGTCGTAAAATCGCCGCGGTAATTTCCGCAGCGGCAGCAGCATCGATGCTTTTGACCGGCGCCGTCGCCGGCGTAGCATCAAGCGCATCAGCAGCAACCACCCCTTCATGGTGTGGCCCTAAGAAGATCACCATGGGTCTAACCGATGGTTTCGGTGGCAACAACTGGCGTCTAGTAACCACAGCTTCTGCTCGCGCAGAGGTTGCAAAGTGCAAGAGCGTTACCAAGCTTCTATATGCAGATGGCCAGGGAAACACTACTAAGGCAATCTCAGACATCAAGGGCATGGTTGCCAAGGGCGTCAAGGCTCTGGTTGTATTCCCAGATGCTGGTAAGGCAATCCTTCCAACCCTTCGCGCTGCATACAAGGCCGGCGTTGTAACCGTTCCTTACCGCGTTGACCCATCAGGCGTCAATGGCAAGGACTACACCATCTGGATCGGCGGAGACTTCGTCACCGACGGTAAGAACTGGGGTACCTGGACCAAGAAGAACTTCCCTAACGGTGCAAACATCCTGTTCTTGTCAGGTCCTGCTGGAAACAGCCAGGGTGTCGACGAGCGCAAGGGCTTCGAGTCAGTTCTTGGCAACGGAAGCGGTGCCTACAAGTACATCGGCGAGAAGCCTTTCGAAGTTACTAACTGGGACCCAGCTCTAACTCAGAAGGTTCTAACCGCAGCAATCGCGAAGTACCCAAAGATCGACGTTATCTTCTCCGACTTCGGCCCAGTTATGGTTTCATCTCTAGGCGAGTTCGCAAAGAGCGGTCGCTCAATCCCAGCACTAGCAACCTCAGATGGCAACATCCTTGGCTGCTTCTACCAGGACAACGTGAAGGCTAACAAGGACTTCAAGTTGATGACCGTTGCAACCGGAAACGACCACGTACGTCTAGCAGTTCAGCAGGCCGTTGCTCGCGCAACTGGCGGCAAGATTCCAACTGCAACCTCGTTCAAGGCTCCAATTTTCGAGGACTCAACCACCGGCAAGCCGCACCCAGTGCAGTGTAACCGCAGCATCAACGACTGGACCTTCTTGTCAGCTCAGATGGCTGGCGCAGACCAGGAAGCACTACTAAAGAAGTAATGAACTAAAGCAGTAAAGAAGTAGCTCCACAGGTTGCTGGGCCGGCTTAGAAATAGGCCGGCCCAGTGCACCGTCTAAAACAACTTGAAATACCAGGAGAAGCAAAGTGGCCCAGAGTGCATCTAAGACCGTAGTCATGGAACTACGGGGAATCTCGAAAAACTACTCGGGTGTAGCCGCACTCACCGATGTGAGCCTGCAGATCAAAGCCGGAGAAGTTCACGCCCTCCTAGGTGAGAACGGTGCGGGCAAGTCGACCCTGATGAACGTTGCCTCAGGAACCGTTGCTCCTTCATCTGGCGACCTTGTAATTCACGGCGAGCGTTATGACGCTCTAACTCCTGCCCTTGCCAATCAACTTGGCATCGCCATCGTTCACCAGCACCCAGCAGTGCTGAAGGACCTAACGGTCTTAGAGAACCTTCAGGTTGCTCTACCAAGCTCAATCTTCAAGGGCCGCCCAGCTGACAAGGTTGGTGTCGAACTTCTCGAACGTGTAGGTCTAAAGATCTCGCTCAAGCTTCGCGTCGAAGACCTAACCATCGCCCAGAAGCACCTACTTGAAATCGCCAAAGCGCTGGCCACCTCACCAAAGATTTTGGTTCTTGACGAACCAACCGCTGCCCTTGGCCAAGACTCAGTTGAACTGCTGTTCCAGCTGGTCGCAAATGAAATCGCCAGTGGCACCGCAGTTATTTACATCACTCACCGCTTGGCTGAAGTTCGTGAACTAGCCGACATCGTTACCGTCTTGCGAGATGGTCACCTGATGGCTACATCGGACATCGGCAAGATAACGGATGCTGAACTATTGGCTCAGATTATTGGGCGCGAACTAAAGTCAGCCTTTCCTAGCAAGCACACCGTTGCCGAGGGGGCAAAGCCAAACCTCGTGGTCACGGGTCTTAGTGGCAATGGTTTCAACGATGTGAGCATCGAAGCTTATCCCGGCCAAATCATCGGCATCGCCGGCGTTGTTGGTAACGGCCAGTCGGAATTCTTGAAGGCGCTATCAGGCCAGGCAGAGTTCACCGGTTCAATCGAAATCAACGGGCAGAAGAAGTCGGCTCACTCGCTGAATGGTAAGGCGGCGTTGATGCCGGCCGACCGCCAGCGTGAAGGCGTGATGATGCGCATGTCGGTTCGCGAGAACTCCGCTCTGGCGTCACTGAAGAAGTTCAAGAACTTCGGTCTGCTGAGCCGCAGGAAGGAAGTCACCAGTGTTCACGACACCCTGACTTCGCTATCAATCAAGGCTCCGGGTCTTGAAGCGCCGGTCTCGGCTTTGTCTGGTGGAAACCAGCAGAAGGTAGTGATGGCCCGTGCGCTGCTATCTAACCCGGTGATGATTCTGGCTGATGAGCCAACCCAGGGCGTTGACGTCGGTGCCCGCTCAGAGCTCTACGAAATTCTTCGACAGGCATCAGCCGACGGCATCCCTGTTGTGGTTGCGTCTTCAGACGCGAAGGAGCTCGAGGGTCTCTGCGACACCGTTTATGTCTTGTCTCGAGGCCAGGTCGTCAAGACTCTTCGCGACGGCGAGAACCGTGAGGAGGCCATGATTGAGGCTGCGGTCACCTCGACCACCAAGGTGATCCGCGTTGAGCGTCAACAGCGTGAACAGCGAATGGCAAACGAAACCTTCTTTGTGAAGTTCCGTCGCTTCCTTCGCGGTGACTATGCTCCGCCGGCCATGCTCGCGCTGGTTATGGTTGCGCTTTCAGCCCTGATTATGACGAAGACTGACAGCTACTTCAGCGACTTCAATATGAACTCAATTCTTCTGTTGGTTAGCGCGCTTGGCTTCGTGGCAATTGGTCAAACCACGGTCATGATGACCGGTGGAATCGACCTATCGACTGGCCCGCTGGTCGGGTTCCTAGTGGTCATTGCCTCGTTCTTCATCAATGATGATGCGCCGTTCACCGCAATCATGATGGGCCTAGTAACTATGGCTCTAGTGGCCGTGCTTGTCGGCCTCGCCAACAGCGCACTGATTAGGTTCGTTAAGTTCACTGCGATTGCTGCGACGCTAACTACCTACATCGCAATCGGTGGTTTCGCATTCTTGCTTCGCCCACAGCCAGATGGCTACATCAGCCAGGCGATTTCAGATGTCCTGAACTCGGCAATCGGCCCGATCCCTTATGTCTTCATCGCTTTGATCGTGGCCACCGTTGCGATGGAATATTTGCTCCGCAAGTCTCGTTGGGGTTGGCAGCTGCGCGCTGTGGGCTCGAACGAAGAGGCGGCTCGCAAGGTTGGTGTCCGCACCACTCGCAGCATCATCGGCGCATACGTGATCTCGTCGCTATTTGTGTTCCTAGGCTCGTTGTTGCTGATGGTTCAGCTGGGCATCGGCGATGCCTCTCAGGGCGTCACCTACACATTGACCGGCATCACCGCGGTTGTTCTAGGTGGTACCTCATTGATGGGAGGCCGCGGTACCTACATCGGTACCTTCATGGGTTCCATCCTTTTGATTCAGGTCTTGAACGCAACCGTGTTCCTCGACCTCGACCAGACCTGGCAGTACCTACTGCAAGCAATCCTGATCTTGGTTGCTGCGGTGGTTTACAGCACGGCTCGAAACCGCAAGGCTTCGAAGAAAAACTCCTAGTAAGAGCAAAAGAAAAAGGCCCACAGAGATGCGGGCCTTTTTTTGCTAGTCGATCGGCGATTGCGCATAGCGCTCGCGCCGCGAGTTGCCTTAGAGCTTGCGCTGTCTGGTGAGCTCTGCGATTGCCGACCAGTCTAGGTCGCGCAGTTCAGGGTCTTCAAGCGCGCTTTCAAATAGCCCACGCAAGACACCGGCAACCGGAAGCTTAAGGTCTAGGTCAGCCGCAGCGTCTTCGACCAGTTTCACATCCTTGAGGCCAAGGGCAATCGAGAAGCCCGGAGGGGTGTAGTTGCGATTGACGATCATTGGGCCGTAGCCGGTATAGGCGGCGCCGGTGAAGGCGGTGTGGGTAATGATCTCGATGAAGGTGTTTGGGTCAACGCCGCCAGACTCAACCAAAGCAACCGATTCGCCAATGGCCTGAAGCGCATGGATGAGGTTGTAGTTGACGCCTAATTTCACCAGAATCGACTGCGAGTGATCTTCGCCAACATTCCAGTGCTGCGCTGAAACCTTGTCAAAAACGACAGCCGCAGCCGAGACGTCGGACGCTTTACCAGCTGCAACGATCAAGAGCTTGCCGTTCAAAATTGCGGCAGGGCGGCCGAGCACCGGCGCTGCCACATAGCCAAGTGCAGCGCTGGCGTGACGCTCGGCCAGCGTCTTAGATGCGGCTGGGCTCAGCGTTGACATGTTTAGGTGAATGCTGCCCGGCTTTGCATTTGCTAGGTTCTCATCACTGAAAACCTCAAGCGCAGCGGCATCATTGCTCAGCATCGAAATAAAGAACTCATTCTGCAGGGCGCCGACCAGGTCAACCTTGCGAGCACCTAGATCTAGAAGGTCGCCGATCTCTTTGGGCGAGCGGTTCCAGACATCAACATCAAAGCCTTGTTCGAGCAATTTGGTTGCCATGGCTGTGCCCATCGAGCCCAGGCCTAGAACGGAAATACGAAGCTTTGCAGTCATTTACTAGCCAATCAATTCCGAGCGAACGAACTCGAGTTCGCGGCTCACATAGTCGATGATGTCTCCGGTTTTTAGCTCTGGCGGCAGAACATCCCAGGTATAGGTCTCGATCTCGAGGTGATCTGATAGCGGGGTTGCTCGGTGCATCTTGAGCGCCTCTTGCACTCCAAAGCGTGTGGTGCGGAAGGGCCCGAGCTCTTCGAGGAAGACAGGGACGTGGAAGTGGGTGCGCATTTCCGTCTTGATCGGGTTTGCCTCATAGGCGTCGAGGGCTTCGCCGAGGTTCAAAAACTTGGTGATCTTGCCGTCTTGCTTGAGAGAGGTCTGGCTCAAATAAATGGTGTCGGTGAAACGGCGCAGCGAAGCAATCTTGTCTTGGGTGAGGTCTTCAACCCATAGCGATGCCGCCTCTTGCAACTTGAAGATTGGGATGCCGGCCTCGACCAGCTTGTTCAACGACTCGGTGATGTTCTCGAAGCCAACCGACTGGTGGCCGATGTCAAAGACGATGCCAAGGTAGCGGCGAATCACGCCCTCGGCTTCGCTCAGCGGGATGCCAGCAACTTCGGCAAGCTCGCGGATGCCGGCGATCGAATAAATGCGCTCCTTGAAGAAGCTCACTGTTTCATCCGTGGTTTCTAGGTAGCAGGCGGGTTCTGGCTCGATTGCCAACTTGACCCGGCGGCCGGTTCTTTCTTCGAGCTCAAGCAGGTGCTTGACCACACGAAATACGTTGCGAGTGAAGGTCTTCACATACGCTTCGTCGGCCACATTCGGCTTGAACGCGAGCGGTGCGGTTTGAATCGATGGGTTCACATTCGCCGGTGAAATCTCGGCAAGTATGTCGGCTACCGAGTTTGTGTAGTTCACGCGAGCATCCGTGGTCCAGTCTGGTTCGTAGACCCGCTCCATCACGATGTCGCCCTTGAATGGGCCATACGGAAAAGCGTTGACGGTATAAACGTAGAGGTCCTCTTGCTTTAAGAACGCGGCTAAGGAGACACGCTCTTCGGCGCTTTCGGTCAGGGTTTTTGCCGAGGCAGCCGAGATTCGCAGCGAAACGGCAAACGGATGATTTGGTGAGATCCTTCGCTTCACCTGCGGCACAAATTCACGCAAGCTGGCATTCATTTCGGCCCAGGTGTCACCTGCGTGAACCAATGTCGAGTAGCTGAGGTGGCCTAAGCCGTTTCCAAGATCCATGGGACCCTCCATCATCGTTGACGGTTTAAGTTTATGTGCAGTTTCACTTAACAAAGCCAGGTTTTATAACCAATAAATACCGATTTCTTGCAGACTGGGTGAGTTTCGGCGTCGGAATCTGTAAAGTATGGGTAAAGAAAGAGTGCACCAGGCGCTCGAGTAGAGGAGATTCGATGCAGTTCGATATTGGGGACGAACTTCGCCGAGTGCGCGTATCGCGCAAGCTGAGCCTTAGAAGCGTTGCGACCGCCGTTGGTGTTTCAGCCAGCCTGCTCTCGCAGGTTGAAACCGGCAAGACTCAGCCATCTGTGAGCACACTTTATGCACTGGTAAACCACCTAGGAATTTCACTCGACGGCCTTATGAAAGGCCAGGCACAGACCGACCTGCCGGCAGACCCATCTGGGTATGAAGATGGTCACCACGGAATTGTGCAGCGACGCAACGAGAACCCGTTGATTGAGATGGAGAACGGTGTTGTCTGGGAGCGACTGGCCGATGGCGGTCGAGAAGATGCCGACCCGCTGATGGTGACCTATGAGCCAGGCAGCTCGAGCTCAGTTGATGGCAAAATGATGCGTCACGACGCGCTGGAATATGGCGTAATCATTGAAGGAACTCTGACCCTAAAGATTGAGTCTGAAGTTCACGAGATCTACCCAGGCGACTCATTCAGCTTCGACGCCAACCGTTTGCACATGTATGAGAACAACTCAGCAAAGCCCGCTCGAGGCATCTGGTTTGTTATCGGCAACAAGGAAGCCGCGACTCAGAACCTGAGTAACCTTGGCCCAGCCAAGACCAGTAGCTCAACCCTGCCAGCAAAATCTGCTGTGGACGTCTTGAACGTCATGGGTGACGCCAAGGCTCGCAAACTTCGCAGCTAAAACGGCTTGCCCGGTTAACCGGTTTCCCGGCTAAACCAGCATGCTGAGTGGGTTCTCGATTCGCTTCACAAACGCGGCCAGCCACTGAGCTGCCAACGCTCCATCAACTGCGCGGTGGTCGGCCGACAAGGTCACGGTCATGACGTTGGCAATCACAATTTGCCCGTCCTCGACAACTGCGCGCGGCGCTGCCGCGCCAACAGCCAGGATGCCAGACTGCGGTGGGTTCAAGATTGCGGTGAATTCCTTGGTGCCAAACATTCCCAGGTTGGTGACCGCAAAGCTGCCACCCTCAAGTTCCTCTTGGCGAAGCTTGCCAGCGCGTGCGCGCCCGGCCAGCTCAGCGATCTCCATGCTGAGGTTGCTCAGTTGACGTTTTTCAACTCCGCGAATTACCGGGGTGAGCAACCCGCCATCGGTGGCAACCGCAACGGCGATGTCTGCCGACTCAAACTTATGCATGGCCTCTGGGTTCCAGATGACGTTAGCCTCGGGCACATCCATCAGCGCCGAAGCAACTGCCTTAACCACGATGTCATTGACCGAGATCTTGACCGGTGACGACTCATTGATGCGCTTGCGCAGCTCGAGAAGTGAGTCGACCTTGCAGTCTGCCGTCACATAGAAGTGCGGAACGGTTGACTTGCTCTCGGTCAAGCGGCGAGCGATTGCGCGACGCATACCTGAGTGAGGAACCGTGACGTAGCCGCTCGAGTATTCCTGCTTGGCAATTGCCGAGCCAGGTGTGGCAGCAGAGGTTTGGGTTGGAGCGGCTGCAGCAACGGCCTCAGCGGCCGGCGCAGTGCCTGAAGCGGCTGCCGCTGGAGCGCCGTTTGCCAAGTAGTGCTCTAGGTCGCGACGAACAACACGGCCGTCGGGGCCGGTGCCAACAATCTGGTTGAAGTCCACGCCGCGCTCAGCGCCTAGCTTGCGAACGATTGGGCTGACAAACTTGCGGCCGCCTTCGTGGGCGATTGTTGCCGAAACCTCGATGACCGGAGATGCTGCCGAAACCTCGATGACCGGAGATGCTGCCGAAACCTCGATGACCGGAGATGCTGCCACGGCTGCCTCGGCAACCGGAGCTGCCGCTCCGCCCAATAGTGCATCGCCGGCGGAGCCGTCCTCGCCTGCGCCAAGCAAGATCATGATTGGTGCGCCAACTTCGACCGATGCACCATCGGCGACTAGCACCTTATAGACGGTGCCTTCGGCGTCTGATTCATAGTCGACTACGGCCTTCTCGGTCTCCATCTCGGCGATTACGTCGCCAACCTTGACCGAAGCGCCAACTTCAACCTGCCACCTGGACAAGACGATTTCGGTGGCGCCTGCGGCAACCTCCGGCATGCGAATGAGAGTTGCCATTAGTTCTTACCAAACCCTTCGGCCGAGCGCTTTAGGCCGGCAACGACTTCCTCGGTCTTAGCGATTGCGGCACGCTCAAGCACCTTAGAGATGCTTGGTGAAGCCTCGCCGCCGTGAACTCGCTGAACCGGCTGGTCAAGATAGTCAAAGAATCGACGCTGAATTTCGTCAGATAGCCAGCTGCCATAGCTGGTTCCCTGCGCGCCCTGCTCGACAATCATGACGGCGTTGGTCTTCTTGATGCTGGCTTCGATGGTGTCCCAGTCGAGGCTGGCACGGTCTAGCCAACGAAGGTCGATGACTTCGGCGTCAACGCCGGTCTGCTCGACTGCTTCGAGTGAGTGGTTGACCATCGAAAGGTAGCTCAGAACGGTCAGGTCGTTGCCTGCACGCTTGATTGCTGCCTTGCCAAAAGGAATCTGGTAGTCATAGTCACCCACCGCGATCTGGCCCTTTGAGGCATACAGGTCAACGTGCTCAATAACCAAAACTGGGTCTTCGAGGGCCAGCGCCGCGTTCATCAAGCCGATGTAGTCGAACGGGTTTGAGGCAGCAACGATGCGCCAGCCCGGTGCAGTGGCCATGATGCCGGCTGGGTCCATGAGGTGCTGTGAACCGTAGCCCGAGCCCATGGCAACCTTGGTGCGGATAACCACTGGAACCGCAGCGTCGCCACCAAACATGTGACGAGCCTTACCAATCTGGTTGAACACCTGGTCGGCGGCGACCCACATGAAGTCTGGGTACATGAATTCGATAACCGGGCGGAAGCGACCATCCAAGGCCATGCCGCCACCGAGACCGGCAAATGCGTTCTCGCTGATAGGGGTGCCAAGGATACGGTCCGGGTACTTCTCAACCAAGCCCTTGGTTGCGCCGTTGGTGCCACCTTTGAGTCGGTGGATATCTTCACCGAGAACGACGATGCGAGAGTCTGTCTCCATGCGGCGGTCCATTACGGCTGCTACGGCATCGACGAATCGAACCTCTTCCTTCTCGCCAGTGTGGGTGGCAAATTCTTCGGTGCGGGCACCGTTCAGTTCGCTCGCGTCACCGCGAACACCAACGTTGACGAAGTCAACGCTAGGCCACAGCTCTTCGCGAATCTTGCGCGCACCAGGCTTGCCGTTTGCGTCGGCTTCGAGAAGCTCGTTAACGGCCTTTTCCATCGCCGCCTGGGCCTGAACGCGCACGTTGTCGACCATCTGCTGGTCTAGCAGGCCTAGGTTAATCATTTCGTTGGCTACGCGAACCAGTGGGTCGCGCTGACGCCAAGACTCTTCTTCGTCCTTCGGGCGATAGCCGAATGCGCTGCCTGGGAATGGGCCATTCTGGTGGAAGAAGCGGTAGACCTCGGCCTCGATGACCGCCGGGCCCTTGCCGGCACGAACGTGCTCGGCGATTTCCTGCATCGCTAGGTGAACGGCAAGTGGGTCCATGCCATCAACGCGCCAGCTCGGTATTCCGAAGCCGGTGCCGCGACCAGATAGTCGCTCTTCTGCGGTTACCTCTGAAACGTGGGTCGAAACCGCATAGAGGTTGTTTTCGATGAAGAACACCAACGGGATGTCCCATGCGGCAGTTAGGTTCATGGTCTCGAGAACTGACCCGATGTTCACTGCGCCATCGCCGAAGTAGCTGACGGTTAGGTCGCTGGTGCCCGAGTGCTGCTGAGCCCAAGCGTTTCCAGCGCCAAGTGGCACACCGCCACCAACGATGGCATTGGTTCCCAGCGCTCCGGCTTCCTTCCACTGAAGGTGCATCGATCCGCCGCGACCGCGGCAGTAACCCTGGGCTAGGCCAAGAATCTCGGCGAGGGTGCGCTGAAGCACAACCTGAATGTCTTCATTGACCAAGTTGGTGACGTCAAGGTTTGGCGCCACATAGCCGATGGCCTTGGCCAAGAACTGGTGGTGGCCGCGGTGCGAACCGTTGACGGCGTCGGTGCCGCGAAGGCCAACGATTGAGCCGACTGCGCCACCCTCTTGACCGATGCTCGAGTGGGCTGGGCCGTGAACCAAGCCTTCGCCGGCAAGCTGAAGTACTGTCTCTTCAAAGGCACGAATCAGGTGCATCTGGCCAAGCATGTTTTCAAGCAGGCTTGGGTCGGCATTGCGCCAGTCCTCAGGGGTTGTGCGAAGTTCGATCCAAGGTTCTTTAGGTGAGAGCTGAATCTTCTCGGTCATCTTTGACTCCAATGTCGGGCTGGGTGAAAACTGTGGATTTACCTAAACTCAAGAATAGCCAAATGTATCCAATTCATTCCAATAAATCTCTAAATACTTATAAAAATGAGATTTATGCGCAAAGATGTATCCAATTAGGACTTTAGGAGTCGAAATGAGCAAGGGCATCCCTACTCTTCGCGGAACCGATCACATCGGATTCACCGTGCCCGATATTGAAGAGGCAACGCTCTTCTTCAGAGACGTCATCGGCTGCGAACTGGTCTACAGCCTCGGTCCGTTTCAAAGCGATGACAACTGGATGGCCGAGCACCTAAACGTCAACCCGCGCACCATCATGAAAGAGATCAGATTCTTCAGATGCCAGTTCGGTTCTAACTTCGAGATCTTTGAATACAAGTCAGCGGATGCTGATGGCCCACGGCCTCAGCCGCGCAATAGTGACATTGGCGGCCACCACCTTTGCTTCTATGTCGATGACATGGATGCGGCGGTTTCTTATCTAAAGGAGAACAACATCCGAGTCTTGGGCGAACCGACCAAGAGCTCGAATGCGAGTCTCGGCCAGACTTGGGTATATTTCTTAAGTCCGTGGGGAATGCAGTTTGAACTTTGCACCTATCCGGAAGGCAAGGCCTATGAGAAAGATGCGAAGGTAAAGTTGTGGCACCCAGCTCACCCAGCAGAGTAGCTGAGACTCTTCGCGAAGAAATTCTCAACGGCACTCTGGCGCCGGGCGACCGACTAAGCCAAGAAGACATAGCCCTTAGATTCGGCGTGAGCCGACAGCCCGTGCGCGATGCACTTCGACAACTCGAAGGCGATGGACTAATAACCATGGTTGCCAACTCTGGCGCCTGGGTTTCCAAGCTCTCAGAGAGCGAGTGCTACGAGGCTTACCAGGTGCGCGAGCACCTGGAGCCATTGCTACTTTCGCAGAGCATCCCAAACCTCAAGACGGCGCAGATTCAGCGCTTAATTGAGTTGGTTGCCGAGATTGAACAAGCCACCGATCTTGAGCAGTTCTTGCGTCTAGACCGCGAGTTCCACCTGTTGTCTTATGCCGGTGCCGCACCAGGAATGCTTCGAGAGTTCGTCGAGCGCATCTGGAACACGACTCAGCACTATCGCCGTGCTTTCGCAAAGCTGAGCGGATTCACTACTTCAGAGGTGACTCACATGGAGCACAAACTCATCCTCGACGGGATTGTGCGTCGTGATTCACCGCAGGCCGAAAAGGCGCTTGAGGGGCACATCCGTAGAACTCGCATCACGCTCTCAGAGCATAAGGAAATCTTTACCTAGGCCAAATTGGCTTTCAAAATCTCAAGCTGCCCGCGCATCGCTGCTGGCAGGCGCTCGCCGAATTGGTTGAAGTAAGCCTCGGTCATGTTGGTCTCCTGAAGCCAGGCAGAGCGATCAATCCGAAAGATTTCATCAAGATCCTCAGTGGTCACGGTCAGGCCCTCGAGGTTTAGGTCTGAAAGCGCTGGGAGATTGCCAATTGGAGAGGCGCTTGCTGCAACCGATCCATCCAGGCGTCTCGAAATCCATTCAAGAACGCGAGTGTTTTCGCCGAAACCTGGCCAGAGAAACTTGCCATCCTGACCTTTTCGGAACCAGTTAACCTGAAACACCTGCGGGCGATTTTCGGCCGATAACCCGAGCCCCACGTCAAGCCAGTGCTGCCAGTAATCGGCCATGTTGTAACCGCAAAATGGCAACATCGCAAACGGGTCGCGTCGAAGGGTGCCGACCACGCCTTCCGCTGCCGCGGTCTGCTCAGATGAGATCGTCGCTCCCATGAAAACTCCGTGCTCCCAGTCGCGCGCTTCGACGACCAGTGGAACATTGGTTGCCCGGCGGCCGCCAAACAAGATCGCGTCAATCTCAACACCCTCGGGTGAATTCCATGCTGCGTCGATGGTGGGGCACTGTTCCAACGAAACCGTAAATCTTGAATTTGGGTGGGCTGCTGGCGTATCCGACTTGGGGGTCCAGTCGGCTCCGGTCCAGTCAATCAGGTGCTCTGGAGCCTCATTGGTCAACCCTTCCCACCAAACATCGCCTTCATCGGTCAGCGCAACGTTTGTGAAAAGCGTGTTGGCTCGAATTGTTTCGATCGCCACCGGGTTGGTCTTTATGCCTGTTCCCGGAGCCACTCCGAAGAATCCGGCTTCAGGGTTGATCGCCCGCAGTTTTCCGTTGGTGTCCGGCGCAATCCAGGCAATGTCGTCGCCAATGGTGGAGACCTTCCATCCTGGGAGCGTTGGGCGAAGCATGGCGAGGTTTGTCTTTCCGCACGCGGACGGGAACGCTGCTGCGATGTGAAAGTCTTTGCCTGCTGGTGAGGTTAGGCGCACCAAGAGCATATGTTCGGCCAACCAACCTTCGCGTCGGCCGAGAGCCGACCCGATTCGAAGAGACATGCACTTCTTGCCGAGCAGCGCATTTCCACCATAGCCCGAGCCGAATGACCAGATTTCATTGGTCTCAGGGAAGTGGGCGATGTACTTTTCGACGTTGCAAGGCCAGGTGGTCTCAGGGGTTCTTACGCCAACTTCATCAATCAGGGGCGCTCCAACTGAATGCAGGGCTGGAACCCAGTCGTCACCCGATTTAATCTTGGTCAGCACTTCCGATGAAACTCGCGTCATCAACTTCATGCTGAGAACCACGTAAGGGGAGTCCGTGATTTCAATTCCGAAACGTGCCTGAGGAGAGTCAATCGGGCCCATAGAAAATGGCACAACGTACATCGTGCGTCCACGCATGCTGCCCTTGAACAGGCTGCGCAGCAGGTTCTTCATCCAGAGGGGGTCGCGCCAGTTATTAGTCGGGCCGGCATCTTCTTCGTGTGCGCTACAGATGAACGTTCGGTCTTCAACGCGGGCTACATCGGCCTTGTCGGTTCGGGCTAGGAAGCTGTTTGGGCGAAGATCGGGGTTTAGTCGGATCAAGGTACCGTTCTCAACTAGTAATTCAGTCAATTCTGTCCACTCGCGCTGAGATCCGTCACACCACACAATTTCATCCGGCATGGTCAATTTAGCGGTTTCTGCAACCCAATTTTCGACGGTGAGCTTAGTCATTTTTCTGGACCCCTTTGTCCGTAATCAATTCAGGCGTTCAGTATAGGTGAACATAAGTGACAATTCAACCGATTAATGCCTAGAATGTTAAACACAGGTGAAAAGTTCGAAGGAGAACTAAATGTCTATCAGTGCTCAAGACGAAGCTCGAGTTCTTGCCAGCGTGCCGAAAGGCGTCTTTATTGATGGTGTTTGGCGTGACTCCTCGGACGGATCGACTCTTGATGTGACTGACCCAGCCACCGGTGCGGTTGTCGCCACGATTGCCAGCGCTACCGCCGCTGATGGCTTGGCTGCGCTTGATGCGGCACACCGCGCCCAGGCGGCTTGGGCAAAAACGGCCCCTCGCTACCGTGCCGAACTGTTGAGGTCAGCTTTCGATCGAGTAATCGAGCTGGCCGATGACTTTGCAATTCTGATGTCAATTGAGATGGGTAAACCATTCGCTGAAGCCAAGGGTGAGGTGCTTTACGGCGCAGAGTTCTTGCGCTGGTTCAGCGAAGAAGCTGCCCGCGTCGCCGGTCGATTCGGCACCGCACCAGACGGCAAGATGCGCTTGATGGTTCAAAAGCGCCCAGTTGGACCGAGTCTTTTTATAACCCCTTGGAACTTTCCGCTTGCAATGGCTACTAGAAAGATAGCCCCTGCAATCGCTGCAGGTTGCACCAGTGTGCTCAAGCCTGCCGCTCTGACCCCGCTAACCTCGCTGCTGTTCGCGAAGGTGCTGCAAGAAGTTGGCGTGCCAGCTGGTGTGATCAACGTGATTCCCACATCTTCGTCAGGCGCAGTAACTGGCCCGATTATCAAGGATGAGCGACTTCGCAAACTTTCATTCACCGGCTCAACCCCGGTCGGTCGCCGCCTAATTGCCGACTCGGCTGACCGCGTGCTTCGCGTCTCGATGGAACTTGGTGGCAATGCGCCATTCTTGGTTTTCGAAGATGCCGATATCGATAAGGCTGTTAACGGCGCGATGCTCGCAAAACTACGCAACATGGGTGAGGCCTGCACCGCTGCCAATCGCATGATCGTGCACGAGAGCGTGGCAGCCGAGTTCTCAACCAAGTTAACCGCCAAGATGAGCGAACTAAAGGTTCAGCGTGGCCTGAGCGATGGCGCCAACATCGGTCCGATCATTGATGAGAAGAGCCGCCGCTCGATTCACGAGCTGGTTACCGATGCCGTATCAAAGGGCGCAACGGTTCTTACTGGCGGTGAGATTCCGACTGGCGTTGGCTATTTCTACCCACCTACAGTGCTCACGGGTGTGAGCAAGGATGCTCGAATTCTTCAGGAAGAAGTCTTCGGCCCGGTTGCACCGATTGTGACCTTCAGCACCGAGGCAGAGGCTGTGGCCTTGGCTAACAACACCGAATATGGTCTGGTTGCCTATGCCTTCACCAAGGATCTGAACCGCGGTCTACGTTTGGCCGAAAGCCTCGAAATCGGAATGTTCGGTTTGAACACAGGTATTGTCTCGAACCCAGCTGCACCATTCGGCGGAGTCAAGGCATCCGGTGTTGGTCGCGAAGGCGGCCGCGAAGGCATCGAAGAATATCTAGAGACCGTTTACATCGGAATCGCTGACCCATTCGAAGACTAAGCGCTAGCGTTTTGGCGAGCTAGATTGGTTCGATGCCGTACGCGCGGGCCAGCTTGTCGATCTTCTCGGCGCGACCAAGGCGAGGCATGTCTGAGCCATCGCGAATCACGCGGCCGCGGGCCTCGAAATCGTTGAGGAAGTCGCGAGCCCAGGTCACATCGGCCTGAGTGGGGCAGATGGTCTCGTTGATTACAGGTATCTGACCGGCGTCCACGGTGAGTTTGCCGGTGAGGCCAAGAACCACGGTGTGTTCCGAGGCAACGCGCAGCTGGCTGTAGCTGGTGGTTATGGTTGGGCCATCGATTGGGCCAGGCAATCCACCGATGCGGCTGGCGGTGACCAGGCGTGAACGTGGATAAAGCATCGCCATGTCGTCGGCCGCGGTGCCGGTGTCTCGGCGATAGTCTCCACTGCCGAAGGCCAGCCTGAAAGTTCCGCGGGCAGAGGCAATGTTGCGCGCCTCCTCGATTCCGAGAGCCGATTCGACCAGCGCGACAACCGGAGTTGACCCACCAAGGGCATCGAAGGTCGCCTCGACTTGAGAGGCATCTTCAACCTTGGCGAGCATGACGCCGAGAAGGTTCTCGACACCCTTGAGGGCTGCGCAATCGGCCGCCCAGAATGGCGTGGTGTAGTCATTGATTCGAACCCAGGCTTTATTGCCCGCATTGAGCCAGGCGATGACATCGACGAGGGCTTGAGGTTTTAGCTTCGGGTCAACGGCGTCTTCAACGTCAAGCACCAACTGGTCCGCGCCAGAAGCGGCCGCCTTGTCAAAGTTGTCTACCTTGGTCGCTGCAAACAGCAGCCAAGAACGCGAAATTTCGGCGGGGATATGCTTCTTCTTTGAGGACATATTCCGAGCCTAACAGCGGATGGAATTCTCCGCGCCGACGAGATCTTCTTGGTGCCGACTAGATCTTCTGAGCGTCAATCACAAAGCGGTAGCGAATGTCGCTGGCGACGACGCGCTCGTACGCTGCGTCAATAGCTGCCGCATCCGAACCATCCAAGAGTTCGATGGTGGCACCGATCTTGTGCTTGGCACAGAAGTCGAGCATCTCTTGGGTTGCCTTCATGCCACCGGTGTTTGAGCCGGCGATTGACTTGCGGCCATCGACAATGCTGAATGGGTTGTATGACTGGCGGGTGCCAGGCAGGCCAACGTTCACCAAGGCTCCATCGACGCGGAGCATAGCTAGAAGGCCGTCGACATTTAGGTCGGCAGAGGTGGTGTTCAAAATCATGTCGAACTTATTTTTGACGATTCCGATTGACTCGGCGGTGGTTAGGTAATCAACCGCGCCGAATGCCAAGGCGTCTGCCTTCTTCGATGCAGAGTGGCCAAGCACGGTTACTTCGGCACCGAGGGCAATGGCAATCTTGACGCCGAGGTGGCCGAGGCCACCCATGCCAAGGATGGCAACCTTCTTGCCTGGCCCGGCGTTCCAGTGGGTTAGCGGGGTATAGACGGTGATACCGGCGCACAGCAGCGGCGCGGTTTCGGCCAGGTCAACATCGTCGGCGATGTGAACGGCAAATCGCTCTTCAACCACGGTCTCGCGCGCGTAGCCACCGAATGCCGGCTCACCATCGTAGTGACGGCTGTTGTAGCTGGCGACCGGGCCCTTGATGCAGTAGTTCTCCATGTCGGCCAGGCAGTATTCACACTCGCGGCATGAGTCGACAAAGACGCCAACGCCGATTCGGTCGCCGACCTTGAACTTGGTTACGGCCGAGCCAACCTCGGTGACGATTCCCGCCATCTCGTGGCCCGGGACCATCGGGAAGATGCCGGCTGACCACTCGTTGCGAACCTGGTGGATGTCACTGTGACAGATTCCAGAAAACTTGATGTCCAACTTCACGCTGGTTGGGCCCATCGGCCGAAGCTTCATGTCTTGTGCGGTTAGCTTGGCGCTGGCGGTTGCTGCAACGAGTGATCGAGTAGTAGTCATGTCAAAATGCTACGCCTGATAACGGTTTCATAAAAACCATTCAAGTAATAGGTATTGGCGCTAGGCTGGAAAAAGTTTTTGCGCACACGGCCGTGCGCAACAGAAGGAGCGCAAGTGACCGACCTAACCAACCGCATCGATGTGTTGCACAACCCAAGGCTGGCCAAGGGTCGCCTGCCGATTGAGTTGCCGTCATCAACTGCTGCCGTTTTGGCAAGCAAGAGCGATGTGCCGTATGACACCGTGGCGCCACTGTTTGCCTATGGCTTCGGACTGTAAAGGGCAAAATCAAGGTTTAGCGGCAGGCGACTAGGCACCCTGCGGCACAACCGACGAATAGCTCGCCGCGCAAGCCACTGAGGCAGCCGGTGGTTTTGCCGTCGTTGATGGCCGCCCTAAAGCGATCGACGATGATGTCAACGAGCTGCTGCGGAGGCTCAGCTCCCTCGACCAAAAGCGGCTCGCTGGCTAAATGCGCGCCAACCTTTTTGGTTAGCCCGGCGAAGAAACCATCTGCCAAGAGATATGTCGAAATGACCACGCGCTTGCGTGGGTGCTGAAATTTGAGCCTAGGAATCAAGTCTTTAAGCTTTGGTTCGGCCGCAGAAAGAAATGCCAACTCGACGTTGGTGGCGATTGCGTTTCTGGCGGTCAAACCCTCTTCAAGCATCAACTTCACGAGCTCTGATTCGGCTTGCGCACGCGCATCGCTCGAACCGGCTACGGCTAGAACAATCAAGTCATCCGGGGCTGTCACCGAAGTTGCGCCCAGCTCATCTAGGCGCTGAATCAAAACCTCAACCATTCGCACATCGGGGCCGAGTGCCGGGCTGATCAAAACCTCTGTGCCGGCGTGGGTTTCGTTGAACTCGAAGGCGGCATCGGCGATGTCTTGGCGCACGTGAAAACCAGTTGCCAACAACAGCGGAACGATGGTGATGTCGGTGACGCCGAACGAGGCGGCTTCAGAGAAGGTAGTCGGCACATCCGGCTCTTGAACGTCGACGAAGGCCTCGAGAACCTTCACGTCGGGCAGAGTTTTGCCAACTTTCTTCACTAGGTCAGAAATCGACTTTGCACCACCGAGGTTATCGGTGCCGTGCGATGCCGCAACCAGTGATTTCAAGTTGTCCTCAGTATCTAAAAGGGATTCCGAAAAGCCTACCAAAACGGTAGGGAAGTCAAACCCGACTTCGGGCCGGAATCCTTGATCTGGCGCGGAAGTCTTGTGTTACGCAGTGTTGCGACCGCCCCTCTTTTAAACCTAGTAGATGGGGCAAACTTGAGGGATGACTGAAGCAAAAGGCATCGCTCGCCCACCTCGCGAAGCGCGCTCGAATGGGCAATGGAAAGTTGACGGCAAAGAGCCGCTCAACGCCAACGAAACTTGGAAGCAGGAAGACGGCGGCCTTTCGGTTCGTGAACGCGTCGAATCGATCTACTCGAAAGAGGGCTTCGACAGCATCCCAGGAACAGACCTCCACGGCCGCATGCGCTGGTGGGGTCTTTACACCCAGCGCAAGCCGGGCATCGATGGCGGCAAGACCGCAACCCTCGAGCCGCACGAGCTCGAGGACAAATACTTCATGCTTCGCGTTCGCATCGATGGCGGTCAGCTAACCACCGATCAGCTTCGCGTAATCGCCGGCATTTCAAAAGATTTTGGTCGTAACACCGCAGACGTAACCGACCGCCAGAACATTCAGTTGCACTGGATCGACATCGTTGACGTGCCTGAAATTTGGCGCCGCCTTGAGGCCGTTGGCCTAGAGACCACCGAGGCTTGCGGTGATGTGCCACGCGTCATTCTTGGTTCCCCAGTTGCCGGCGTTGCAGCTGACGAGCTGATTGACCCGACCGACATCATTGAGCAGATCAAAGACAAGTACATCGGTGACCCCGAGCTGGCCAACTTGCCGCGCAAGTTCAAGTCGGCAATTACCGGCCACCCGAGCCAAGACATTGTTCACGAAATTAACGATGTTGCGTTCCTGGGCATCGAGCACCCTGAGTTGGGTATCGGCTTCGACCTCTGGGTCGGCGGTGGCCTATCGACCGCGCCTCGCCTGGCCGAGCGTCTGGGCGTCTTTGTGAGCCCGGATCGCGTGGCCGATGTTTGGTATGCAGTTTGCTGCATCTTCCGCGACTATGGCTTCCGTCGCATGCGCACCAAGGCCCGCCTAAAGTTCTTACTGGCTGAGTGGGGCACTGAGAAGTTCCGTCAGATTCTCCAGGATGAATACCTTGGGTATGCGCTGCCCGATGGCCCGGCCGCACCAACCCCTGAAACCGTGGGTGATCACGTGGGTGTTCACAAGCAGAAGGACGGCCGATTCTTCATTGGTGTCACTCCTTTTGTTGGCCGCGTCTCTGGGCAGATTCTTGCCGATCTAGCCGACATCCTTGAAAAGTATGGTTCGAAGCGCCTGCGCACCACACCACACCAGAAGTTGGTTCTTCTAGACATCGCCGAAGAGCACGTCGAGAACATCATTGTTGACCTCGAAGCGATTGGTCTGAGCGCCCGCCCGAGCCAATTCAAACGCTCCACCATTGCCTGCACCGGCATTGAGTTCTGCAAGTTGGCCATCGTTGAGACCAAGGCCACCGCAACCGAGACTGTCAAGACTCTCGAGCGCAAACTGGTTGACGTTCAGATCGGTCGCCCAATCAGCCTGCACATCAATGGTTGCCCAAACTCGTGTGCCCGCATTCAAACAGCAGACATCGGCCTCAAGGGTCAGCTTCTGCCGGATGGCAACGGCGGCACCGCACCAGGCTTCCAGGTTCACCTCGGTGGCGGCTTGGCGACCAAAGATCGCGATGAGGCTGGCCTTGGCCGCACCGTTCGCGGACTGAAGGTCACCGCTGACGAACTACCTGATTATGTTGAGCGCCTGGTTCGCCGCTTTGAAGCCGACAAGGATGGCGATGAGACCTTCGCCACCTGGGCTCACCGCGCAGAAGAGGAGGCCCTCCAGTGAGCGTCTCAACCACCACTCGCCGCACCAACGATGAATTGCAGGCAATTGTCGAGGCCGGGCTTTCCGAGCTAAACGACCTCGGTGCCGCCAACCAGAGTGGTGAAGCCACCGCTGCCCAGGTTGTTGACTGGGTCGCCCGCAACTTCTCAGTTGATGCGGTTGCCGTGGCCTGCTCGATGGCAGACTCGGTCTTGCCGCACATCGTCTCGCAGAGCATCCCTGATGTTGAAGTTTTGTTCCTGGAGACCGGCTATCACTTCATCGAGACCAAGGTCACCAGAGATGAAGTTCAGCGTCAGTTGCCGGTGCGAGTCATCGATGTAAAAGCTAAGCAAAGCGTTGCCGAGCAAGACGCGCAGTATGGCGAGAAGCTCTATGAGCGCGACCCTGCGCTTTGCTGCCAGTTGCGCAAGGTTGACCCGCTTAGCGAGAGCCTCAAGGGTTATGAGCTTTGGTTCACCGGCGTGCGCCGCGATGAGGCGCCGACCCGCGCCAACACCCCGCTGATCACCTGGGATGAAAAGAACGGCCTAGTCAAGGTCAACCCGGTTGCCGCGTGGACCTTCGACGAACTCAATGCCTATGCCGTCGAGCACAAGGTTCCGATGAACCTACTGCTAGACCACGGTTATCCATCAATCGGTTGTGCCCCATGCACCAAGCAGGTCGCCCCTGGCGAAGACCCTCGCTCTGGCCGCTGGGCTGGCACCGGAAAAGTAGAGTGCGGGTTACACGTATGAGCAAGTCCAATCTAAAATCTGGGCAGAAACTCGCCGAGCATCGCCTCGGTCTTCTTGACACGCTTGAGTCAGAGGCAATCCACATCATCCGTGAAGTGGTGGCCGAGTTTGAGCGCCCGGTGCTGTTGTTCTCGGGCGGCAAAGATTCAGTGGTTGTGCTTCACCTGGCTGCGAAGGCCTTTTGGCCTGGCAAGGTGCCGTTCCCGGTGCTGCACGTAGACACCGGTCACAACTTCCCCGAGGTCATCGAGTTCCGTGACCGCACGGTTGAAAAACTCGGGCTTCGACTCGAGGTTGCCAGCGTGCAGGACTACATCGACCGCGGTGTCTTGCAAGAGCGCCCGGATGGCACCCGCAACCCGCTGCAGACTTTGCCTTTGCTCGAGGCCATCACCAACGGCAAATTTGACGCCGTCTTCGGTGGCGCTCGCCGCGATGAAGACAAGGCCCGTGCCAAGGAGCGCATCCTCAGCATGCGTGACGAGTTTGGTCAGTGGGACCCACGCAACCAGCGCCCAGAACTTTGGAACCTATACAACGGCCGCCACCTACCAGGCCAGCACGTGCGCGCGTTCCCGATTTCAAACTGGACCGAGCTAGACATTTGGCGCTATATCGAGCGTGAAAACATCGAGTTGCCTCCGCTTTATTTGGCGCATGAGCGCGAGGTTTATAGCCGAGATGGCATGTGGCGCGCGGTTGGCCCGGTTTCAATGCCGACTGCCGATGAGGTTGTCGAGACCCGCCTGGTTCGCTATCGCACGGTGGGTGACATGAGCTGCACCGGTGCCGTCGAGTCATCGGCGGTGTTGATCTCAGATGTTGTGTTAGAGGTTGCCGGTTCAACTCTGACCGAACGTGGCGCCACCCGCGCCGATGACCGCATCTCTGAAGCGGCAATGGAAGACCGTAAGAAAGAGGGCTACTTCTAATGCCACAGACTTCATCGCAGGCCCCGGCCGGCGCATTCGTTGACGCGGCCGGCACCTTGGTAGTTGGCGGAGCCGACATTTTGAAACAGTCCCGTACCCTGCTTCGCTTCGCAACCGCAGGTTCGGTTGACGATGGCAAGTCGACCCTGGTTGGTCGCCTACTTCACGACAGCAAGTCGGTTCTAATCGACCAGCTCGAGGCGGTTGCTCGCACCTCAGCCGAGCGTGGATTCGGTGGCGAGGCCGGCGGTCTTGACCTTGCTTTGCTCACCGATGGCCTTCGCGCCGAGCGCGAGCAGGGCATCACCATCGATGTTGCCTACCGCTATTTCTCAACCGCCGAGCGCAGCTTCATCCTGGCCGACTGCCCGGGTCACGTTCAGTACACCCGCAACATGGTCACCGGTTCGGCAACCGCTGACGCCGTGGTTGTGCTCATCGATGCTCGAAAAGGCGTGCTTGAGCAGACTCGTCGCCACCTATCGGTGGTTGCGCTTCTTCGTGTTCCAAACGTCATCGTTGCCGTCAACAAGATCGACCTGGTTGACTTCAGCGAAAGCGTCTACACCGAAATTCTTGACCAGTTGCGAACCGTCACGGCCGAACTTGGTCTTGAGCAGGTACACGCCATCCCGGTTTCAGCCCTCGAAGGTGACAACGTGGTTGAGCGCTCGACTCGCACTCCTTGGTACACCGGCCCGACAGTGATTGAGCTGCTCGAGACCCTGCCTGCCATTGATGAGATTGAGTCAGACAACGACCCATTCCGTTTCCCGGTTCAGCTAATCATTCGCCCACAGGGTGGTTTGGTTGCCGGCCTGAACGCCGATGAGTTCCGTGACTACCGCGGCTATGCCGGCCAGGTGGCATCGGGGTCAATCAAGGTTGGCGATGAGGTTGAGGTTACCCCTGGCAACTTCAAGACCAAGGTCGTTGGCATCGATCTGGCTGGCAAGGCAATCGACACTGCCTTTGCCCCGCAGTCGGTCAGCCTTCGCCTGGCCGACGAATTTGACTTGGCTCGCGGTGCCGTCATCGGTGCAGTTGGAACCTTGCCTGAACCGACTACAGAGATTCACGCCGAGCTGTTCTGGCTTGACTCGCGCTCGGCCGTGCCTGGCACCCGTGTTCTTGTGAAGGCCGGCACCCAGACCGTTCAGGCCATCATTTCTTCGGTCATTGGTCGTCGCAACCTCGACACCCTTGCCATCGAGGGCACGGATGAGTTGAAGGTCAACGACATTGGCACCGTGGTGTTGCGCCTAGCCACCCCGGTTCCGATTGGCGACTACAACCAAAACCGTCGCGCCGGTGCGTTCTTAATCATTCAGCCGCAGGATGGCTCGACCCTGGCCGCCGGAATCAACACCAACGCCCAGTTCGACGAATTCGACATCTAAAAACACTCGAAAGAAATCATGCCCCGCAACGAAACTATTTACCCGATCGGCCTGCGCCTCGCAGGTCGCACGGTTGTCGTGGTCGGCGGCGGTGTGGTTGGCACTCGAAGGGTTCGGGGGTTGATCGAAGTCGGTGCTCGCGTGGTGGTCATTTCACCTGCGGTCACCGATGAACTGTCGCGCTTGGCCGATGCCGGCGAAATTGAATGGTTTGATCGCGAGTTTCAGTCGGGTGACCTGGATGGGGCTTGGCTCGCGCACACAGCCACCGGCGTTGCCGATGTTGACGCGCTGGTTACGGCCGAGGCCGAGGCTCACCAAATTCTGACCGTGAACGCCGCCGAAGCAGAGAAATCAACCGCCTGGGTTCCGGCAATCGCCCGCCATGGCGCGCTCACTGCGGCTGCTTTTGGCGGCGGTGAACCTCGCCGAGCCACGGCCCTTCGCGACCAGATCGTTTCATCGGTGTTCAATGAACAACCCCAGATTGCCGGCACGGTTGCCCTAATCGGTGGTGGCCCCGGCAACCCAGAGTTAATCACGCTGCGGGCCAAAAAGCTTCTCGCCGGCGCCGAAGTTGTGGTCTTTGACCGCCTCTCGCCGAGGCAACTGGTTGACGAACTCGCACCGCGTGCGGTTTCAGGTTTGGTTGAACTCATCGATGTCGGCAAGGCGCCTGATAATCACCCGGTGCCACAAGATGAAATCAACGCCATCCTGGTTCGAGAGGCCAAGGCCGGCAAGCGTGTGGTTCGGCTAAAGGGCGGCGACCCATACGTGTTTGGTCGCGGTGGCGAAGAACTGATTGCCTGTGCCGAGGCCGGCGTTGAGGTTGAGGTTGTCTCGGGCATCTCGAGTTCTATTTCGGTTCCGGCCATCGCCGGCATCCCGGTGACCCATCGAGGCATTGCCACCAGTTTCACCGTTGTCACCGGTCATGAAGCAGTTCTCAATATTCCCGGCGGTCGCGACCATACTGTGGTGATATTGATGGGTGTTAGCACGCTTGCCGAATCGGCAGACGCGCTTGCCACCGAAGGCCGCGGCAGTGATTGCCCGGTTGCCATCATCGAGGATGGCTTTGGCCCAAATCAGCGAGTAACCATTGCAACGCTTGGCACGATTGCGAGTATTGCCGAGGCGCTAGGAATCAAAGCGCCTGCCGTGATTGTTATCGGTGACGTGGTTTCGCTCAGCGGGCACAAAAGTTTTTTGAAAGAAGGAAACAAATGACAAAGCAGCTTCGCGTAGCGATTATCGGTGCCGGCCCGGCGGGTATCTATGCCGGCAACATCCTGGCTGGGCAATATCCAGAGGTTGAGATTGATCTGTTCGACATGCTGCCTGCGCCATATGGTCTGATTCGCTACGGTGTTTCGCCTGACCACCCGCGCATCAAAGGCATCGTCAACTCGCTGCACGAAATGCTCAACTCTGGCAAGATTCGCTTCTTCGGCAACGTCAACTTCGGCACCGACCTTCACCTGGCTGACATTCGCAAGCACTACCACGCGGTGATTTTTGCCACCGGCGCAATCAAGGATGCCCAGCTGAACATCCCGGGTGTCGACCTCGATGGCTCTTATGGCGCCGCCGACTTCGTCTCATGGTTTGACGGTCACCCAGATGTGCCTCGCACCTGGCCCCTAGAGGCCGAGCAGGTTGCGGTTTTGGGCAACGGCAACGTGGCGCTGGACGTGGCCCGAATGCTGGCCAAGCACGCCGATGACCTGCTGGTCACCGACATCCCAGACAACGTTTATCAGGGCTTCAAGACCTCACCGGTCACCGACGTTCATATCTTTGGCCGCCGTGGCCCAGCCAGCATCAAGTTCACCCCGATTGAGCTTCGCGAACTTGGCGAGCTGAACGACGTCGACATCGTGCTTTATGACGAAGACTTCCCGGATGGCTGGTTCGACGAGGATGCCGAGGGCGTCACCAACCAGCACAAGGTGATGGCACGCGTGATGGAATCATGGCGTGAAGAGAAGCCAGAGGGCGCGAGCCGCCGTTTGCATCTTCACTTCTGGCACAAGCCCGTGGCCATCTTGGGTGAAGACGGCAAGGTTGCCGGCATGAAGTTTGAGCGCACTCAGGCGGCCGAAGCCGGTTCTATTGCAGAGACCGGTGTCTTCGTGAACTACCCGCTGCAGGCTGTTTATCGCGCGATTGGCTACTTCGGCAGCGAGATCCCTGGCGTTCCATTTGACGACAAGTATGGCGTGATCAAGAACGATGGCGGCCGCGTGGTCGACGAGCACGGCAAGCGCGTGACCGGCCTATACGCAACCGGTTGGATCAAGCGTGGCCCAGTCGGCCTCATCGGTCACACCAAGAGCGATGCCCTCGAGACCATCGAGAACCTGGTCTCCGACCTAGACACCTTGGTTGACCCTGCAGAGCCATCTACCGATGCCGTTTTGGCCACATTCGCCGAGCGCGGCGTTGCCTTCACCACCTGGGATGGTTGGCTAAAGCTTAACCAGCACGAGATCGCCCTGGGCGAGGCTTTTGACGGCGTCGACCGTGAGCGCGTCAAGGTTGTGGACCGAGACGAACAGGTCGACATCTCAACTAAATAGTTCAAATGAAAAACCCCAACAGTTTTGGCTGTTGGGGTTTTTCTATGTCTGAAACTTAACGGCCGACTACAAGCCCGCGGTTCTTTAGGGTTCTCTGACGAACCGGTGAAAAGACCAATCGTTCGATGAGCACACCGACAATCATGATGACAATGATTGAGCCGAGCACGAGGGACATGTCGCCGAGCTGACGACCGGTGTCTAGCATTTGGCCAAGTCCTGGGCCAAGGGCTGGGCTAATGGCGATGAGTTCGGCGGCCATGAGGGAACGCCAGGCGAAGGCCCATCCCTGTTCAAGACCAGCTAGATAACCAGGCCAAGCTGCCGGGATGACGATGTGGCGAATTGACGAGAAGCCACGGGCGCCAAGCACCTTGCCGGCGCGAAGGTAAAGTGGCGGAATTTGGTCGATGCCAGAGATCAAGCCGTTGGCGATTGAAGGCACTGCACCGAGAAGAACCACGGCAAAGATGGTTACGTCTGAAAGCCCGAACCAGATGATGGCCGCCGGCACCCAAGCCACCGAAGGCAACTGCTGAAGGCCGGTTAGCAAGGGGCGAGCGATGCCGCGCAGGGCTGAGTTGAGGCCGAGGGCGATGCCAATCGGCGTGGCGATGACGAGCGAGATTGCGAAGCCCTGAACGCCCTTGCGAAGGCTGTTGAATGCAGAGGCAAAGAGGATGCCCTGGTTGGCCTGATCGACCAAGGAATTCCAAACCATCAGTGGGGTTGGTAACACCCAGACCGGCGCCAACTGCAGCGCGGTGGCAACCTGCCAGACGATAAGGACAACGGCAACTGCGGCGAGTGGGGCAAGTGCCTTAAGCACGCGCTTGCGAAGACTTCGCTGCGGTGCGACATTGGTTTCGAGCGCGTCAAGACCCGCTGAGAGCGAGACGATCGCCTCTTTACGCGCCTCGAGCGGCTGGCCTGAAGTCTGCTTGACATTAGTTGGCATGGCGGCGAATCTCGTTTCTCAAACGGTCGGTAATCTCGTGGGCAAGTGAAGCAACGTTGGCCTCATCGATGCGACGTGGTTCATTGAAGTCAACGTCCCATTCCTGGATGATGCGACCAGGCTTCGATGACATCAGAATCACGCGCTGACCAAGGCGAACAGCCTCGCGCACGTTGTGGGTGACGAAGATAACGGTAAGACCGGTTTCTTCCCAGATGCGAATCAGTTCGTCGTGAAGAAGGTCACGGGTGATCGCGTCTAGGGCGGCGAATGGTTCATCCATGAGCAGAACCTTGCGACCCTGCGAAAGCGCGCGGGCGATCGCAACACGCTGGCGCATGCCACCCGAGAGCTCGTGCGGGCGCTGGGTGTAGGCGTTTGGCAGGTGAACCAGTTCAAGAAGTTCCTGGGCGCGAGCCTTGCGGCCATCCTTCGGGAAACCGCTCAGTTTGAGTGCCAACTCGATGTTTTTGCCCGCGGTCAACCAAGGCAAAAGAGCTGACTCCTGAAACATCAGGGTCGACTGCTCGGCCATCTCAACGGTGCCGGTGGTGGCGTTATCGAGGCCAGACAGGATGTTTAGCAGGGTTGATTTACCACAACCCGAGGCACCTACCAGTGACACAAACTCGCCAGCGCGAACCTCTAGGTTTAGATCATCGATGATGATAGGCCCATTGGTGGCATATTGCTTGCTGAGGTGTTTGATCGAAACTGCAGGTGCCTGGGTCATTGGCTATTCCTTACCGAAACCAGCCGCCGTAACCGGCTTCTGCTTTGTTGCTTTTAGTAGGCCATTCAAGATGCGCAGATCAAAGATCCCCTTGATGTCGTTTGCGGTTAGTGAACCGCCGATAACCTTGGCGTTCACACCGCTGATGAAGTTGGCCTTCAGAGTTGCCGCTAGCGGGTCGGCGGTGAAGCTCAGCGATGGCCAGGCCTTATTGATGGTGGCATCAGCCAAGTTCTTGCCGGTGCGAACCTTTAGCTCGGCCTGAACGGTGTCTTTAGCCGCGGTTAGGTTGGCTTTGTTGTTCAAGAACGCGATGGCCTCGTTGTTGGCCTGAAGCACTGCCTTCACCGTCGCCGGTGAAGCGCTCAAGAACTTCTGGCTGGCAACGATGTCGGTGGTGATAAATTTTCCGCCAGGCCAAAGCGTGGCCTCATCCAAGAACAACTTGCCCTTGCCCTCATCGATTAGGCGGGTTGCCCAAGGCTCCGGCACCCAGGCTCCATCGATCGCACCTTTCTGCAAGAGCGCCAAGGTGCTGGCGTTATCGGTTGGTGCAATGCTGACGGTGCCCGAGCCCAAACCGATGACTAGCGAGTTCTGTCGCAGGTAGTTGCGCAAGGCAACATCCTGGGTGCCACCGAGCCCTGGGGTTGCAAAGGTGTGCCCCTTCAACCCGTTGATCTCGGCCTTGGTTGGCTTGCCGGCGGTGGCAATCAGCGATGGCTTGACGATGAACTTGGCGCCACCAGAAACCGCACCAGAAATCACGCGAAGCAGAGTGCCCTGAGTGGTGGTGTAGCCAGAGATAGATGGGTTTGGGCCGATGTAGGCGATGTCGAGGGCGCCGCCCTTGAGAGCCTCAACCTCGGCGGTGCCGACGCTGAAGATGCTGAACTCAACCTTGGTCTTGCCCAGGTACTTCTCAAACAGTGCCTTTTGGCGAGCGATGAGCGCGGGGGCGTGAGTGATGTTTGCGAAGTAACCGATGCGAACGGTGTCAGCGGTGCCGGCTGCGGTGTGTGCGCGGGAGGCGACCTGTGCTGCTTCGGCTGGCACGACGAAAGAAGCGGCAAGCATCATGGCAACAGCTCCGGCGACGAGGCCGACACGTGTTGCTCTAGATAACTTGCTCATTTTTCTTGCTTTCTTTTCGTTAGATTGGGTATTACCACTATTCCTAGTGGGTAAGTAGAGAATAAATCGGATCAAGAATCGTCGAGCATTTGTGACGCTTTGTTTCGGTTCGTTCAGCCAGGCCGATCAGCATTCGGTAGCTGGCCGATAGCTGGCCGATAGCTGGCCGATAGGTGGTTGGATAGAGGCATGCAGGTTTCGGCGAAGGTTGACTACGGGATGAGAGCGATGCTCTTCTTGGCCGAGTCGTATCAGGCCGACCCTGCCGGGCTAGTCAAGGGCGATTCCATCTCGAAGTCGCAGTCGATTCCGGTGAAGTTTCTAGAGGCCATTCTCACCGAGCTTCGTCACGCCGGTTTTGTGATCAGCCAGCGCGGTGCCGTCGGCGGATATCGCCTGAGCCGCAACCCAGAGAAGATTTCTGTTGCTGACCTCATCCGAGTTCTCGATGGCCCACTCGCCGCAGTTCGTGGCCAGCGCCCAGAGAACGTCCACTATGAAGGCCCGGCCGAGCGCCTGCAAGACGTTTGGGTTGGCATTCGGGTTGCACTGCGCAACGTGCTCGAAGGGGTCAGCTTGGCCGACATCCTGGCTGGGCAATTTGGCGAGACACTGAGCACACTGTTGGCTGCGCCGGATGCCTGGGTGAGTCGCCCAGGATACGAATCGAACTAGCCTCCGGCGCCATCTTCGACAGCGCATTCATATTGCGTCTGAACGTTAGGCCTAAGCAGACACTTTCGCCGCGACCTTTGCGGCCAACTTTGCGGCGGCAGCGATCTTCTCGATGTCTGCGTCGGTGATCGCGCCCGAGACAAACCAGGCTTCGAAGGCCGAAGGTGGCAGTGAAACCCCGTTTTCAAGCATCGCGTGGAAGAACGCATTGAAGGCGGCCACATTCTGACTTTGAGCGTCGGCAAAATTGCGTACCGGCTTATCGGTGAAAAAGAAAGAGAACAGGTTGCCGCCAGTTTGCAGCTGGTGGGCGACGCCCTCAGCGGTTAGGGCTTCGCTGATTACCCGACCAGTCTGCTTCGCTCGGGTGTCGAGAGTGGCATACAGGTTGGCGTCACAAAGTTCAAGGGTGGCCAGGCCGGCAGCAGTCGCCACCGGGTTGCCGCTAAGTGTGCCGGCTTGATAGACATTGCCAATCGGGGCAAGCAAATCCATGATTTTCGCCGAACCAGCCACCGCAGCAACTGGGTAACCGCCACCTATCACCTTGCCATAGGTGAATAAATCGGGGGTCCAAGTCTCAGGCGCAAAACCTTCATCAAGGATGTGCTGTGGCGGGTTCTGAACCGCGTGCCACCAGCCACCGCTCGATATCCTGAAACCGGTCATCACTTCATCCAAGATGAAAAGCGCGCCGGCGGCCTTGGTCAGCTTCGAGATTTCGCCATTGAAACCGATGATTGGACTCACAACACCCATGTTGGCCGGCGCCGGTTCGGTGATCACAGCGGCAATTTCGCCACCGCGGTGGGCGAACAAATCGCGCAGCGCATCGAAGTCGTTGTATGGCAAAACTACGGTGTCTTGGGCCTGGCCCGGGGTCACGCCAGGGGAGTTTGGCAGGCCAAGCGTGACTACACCAGAACCGGCCTGAACTAGAAGGGCATCGCTGTGTCCGTGGTAGCAACCGGCAAATTTGACGATGACGTTGCGGCCGGTTGCGGCGCGCGCCAGGCGAATCGCGGTCATCACGGCCTCTGTGCCAGATGACACGAAGCGCACGCGCTCAACAGCCGAAACTCGGCGAACCATTTCTTCGGCTAGCAAAACCTCGTTCGGGCTCGGTGCTCCAAACGATGCAGAAAGTGCTGCCGCTTCGGTAACCTTGGCAACCACCTGCGGGTGCGCGTGGCCGAGAATCATCGGACCCCAAGAGCCAACCAGGTCAACATACTGATTGCCGTCTACATCCCAGATCTGCGAACCTTCGCCGCGCACAAAATATCGCGGGCTTCCGCCTACGCCTTTGAAGGCTCGAACCGGTGAGCTAACTCCGCCAGGGATGACGCGCTGCGCACGTTCGTGCCAGGCCTGCGAACCAGAGATGTTCATTTCAACCAACCGGCAACCTCGATGGCCCAGTAGGTGCAGATGATGTTGGCGCCGGCACGGTGAACCGAGGCAAGCGCTTCAAGGATGGCTGGCTCGCGGTTGATTAGCCCCTGGGCGGCAGCGGCCTCGATCATCGCCATTTCACCCGAAACCACATAGCTGGCGATCGGTAGGTCGACGATCTGGCTTGCCTGATAAATGACATCGAGATAGGACAAAGCCGGCTTCACCATAATGATGTCGGCACCCTCGGCAGCATCGAGTTTGATCTCGCGAAGTGATTCGCGTGTGTTGCGAGGGTCCTGTTGATAGGTCTTGCGGTCGCCATCCAACTGCGACTCAACGGCCTCTCGGAATGGGCCATAGAAAGCCGAGGCATACTTGGCGGCATAGGCCAAGATTGAAACGTCTTCGTGACCGGCAGCATCAAGTGCTCGACGAGTTGCCGCAACCTGACCATCCATCATGCCGCTGGTGCCAAGCATGTGGGCGCCGGCCTCGGCAAGAACCACTGCCATCTGGCCATAAATCTCAAGGGTCGCATCGTTGTCGACCTCGCAGTTGCCGTGCAAATCTGGGCTCCCCAGCACACCGCAGTGGCCGTGGCTGGTGAACTCATCCAGGCAAAGATCAGCGATGACCACCAGGCGGTCGCCAACCTGGGCACGAATGTCACGGATGGCTTTTGACAGCACACCGTTAGGGTTCAGCGCTTCGCTGCCCATCACATCGCGATGGTTTGGAATGCCGAAGACCATGACGCCGCCGATGCCAGCTTCGAGGGCTCGGTCAATTTCTGCACGGAGCGAAGTTTCGGTGTGCTGAACCACGCCCGGGAGGCCGGTGATCGGCTTGGGTTCCGCGAGCCCTTCGCGAATGAATAGCGGCAGAATCAGCTGCTCGGCGCGAATCTGAGTTTCGCTAACCAGGTTGCGAATGGCAGGGTTGGCACGAAGGCGACGAGGGCGTTGGGAAAGGTCGTTGCTCATCGTTCTCCTTCCAACAGCAACTGGAGCGCTGCCGCAACCGATTTTGGGGTCGGGTTCGATGGTATCGAAGCAACGGCCAGCCCCGCATCCTTGATGACTTTTGCCGTAGTAAAACCGGCTGCCACCAGCGGCATTCTCGGTTTCGGCACGAATGACAAGAATGCGCGCGCAGCGCTTGGCGAACGGAAAATAACGGCCGAGAAGTCACCCGCGTTGGCCGCTACAACCGAAGCTGGCGGCGTTTCAACGGTGACCGTGGTGTAGACCACACCTTGGATGAGGTTCCAACCGGCCGCCTGAAGTTTGCTCGGTAGGGTCTTCATCGCCAACAGTCCCGATGGAATGATCGCGGTTTGAGCGTCACCGATACCGGCCAATTGTTCGGCCAAGGCTGCCGAGTCAGACAGTTCCGGAGTCAATACGTCAACCGCACCGAGCTCACGCAGAGATTCGGCAGTTCGAGCTCCGACTGCTGCGAATCGAAGGTTCTCCGCAGCCGCGATTGCAGCCTGCAAGTTATCCACACCAACCAGCTCAGTGAAGCAGCGAATCGCGTTCACCGAGGTTGCCACTAGCCACTTCGCACCATTGGCTTTCAAGGCATCCAGCATTCGAAGGGCTTCGGCGTTGTTCTCTGCCTTGTCGATTCGAATGTATGGGTCAATCACCGTTTCGATGCCAAGCTCGGCGAGTGCAGCAGCGTCATCCTGGTTGCCATCGGCACGGATGAGCAGCACCGGCTTTTGCTCTGAACTAGTCATCACTTGGCGCCTCGGTCGACGCGCGGCTGGCCACATTAATGCCGGTGGTGTCGAGTTTCTTGGCCACCATGAGCCCGAGCTGGACTGCTTCGTCGAGCATGGTGTCGCCATTTTCGAGAACGATTGCCGCTTCGACTCGTGAGTGGGTGTTGGTCTCGCCATCGCTGAGTTCGGCGACCAATGAAAGGCGGTTGCCGTCGAGAGTGGCCAGAGCGCCCAGGGCGGTTTGACAGCTGGCATCCAGCCCAACCAAAACGGCACGCTCGGCCGTTGTGATTAGCCGGGTTTCGATGTGGTCAAGTTTCTCGAGCGCCTTGCTGAGGTCGCGGTCAAACCCTCTGATCTCAA
This sequence comes from Microbacteriaceae bacterium, assembly GCA_947453465.1. Lineage (GTDB taxonomy): Bacteria > Actinomycetota > Actinomycetes > Actinomycetales > Microbacteriaceae > Rhodoluna. The sequence goes on from CANGGL010000004.1 coordinate 50,190, forward strand.
TGGCCAGGGCTCCTTGGGCGGGGGCTGGCAGCAGTTGTTCGCTGGTCAGATATTCCGTTATTTCACTTGCGCGGTTCAAGCGCTTGACCCCGGCGGCGGCCAGGATAACGGCATCGAATTCGCCATCTCGCACCTTCTGGATGCGGGTGTCGACGTTGCCTCGAATCGGGGCGGTCACTAGATCTGGTCGTAAAAACTTGATGCGAGCGGCACGACGAGGTGACGAGGTGCCGACGATGGCGCCAGCCGGCAGCTCCATCAGAGTTTGGCCGTGCTTCGAAATCACAATATCGCGGTGGTCTTCGCGCGGAGGAATGGCCACCAGTTTTAGGCCAAGCAACCGTGCCGAAGGCAGGTCTTTCATTGAGTGAACAATGAGGTCAACTTCGTTGGCAATCAGGGCATCTCGAATGGATGAAACGAAGACCCCCGGGCGAATCGGGTTCATCAGAGAGCCGGCGGTCTCATCGCCTTCGGTTGAAATGACAATGATTTCAACTTCACCCTTAGTGATTTTCTTGAGTGCATCGGCCACATAGTTGGCTTGCCAGAGAGCCAGCTTGCTGCCGCGGGTGCCGAGGCGATAGTTCTTAGACACTGTAATCTCCGAACAGCGCAAGCAGCGCCTTGCGATAGTCGTCTTCATCGCCGGTGGCAGCGAGAGACTTGGCTTTGGTGATTGGTTCGTGGAGCATCTGATTGGTGCTCGAGGTGAGGTTGGCTCGCGCAGCCTCAGCTGCTTCGGCTCCGTCGCGCTTGAGAATGCGGTCAACCTCTTCGTCGATCCACAGGGCTATTTTGCCGCGTATCGCCGAGACAAACGGGCCTAGGTTGCGTTCGAGTTTCTCGCGCTCGAAGGCCTCGACTCCCTGGCCAACGAGGTTTTGAGCCGACAGGATGGCATCGCTGTGCTCGACCGGTGCGTGACGCTTGATGACATCGAGGTTCACTAGGTCAACGTTCGGCATCGATTCAACCTCTGGCGAAACATCGCGCGAGAGCGAAACATCGATGACCATAAGTGGTTTAGCGGGGTTGGCGCCTGCTGGAGCAGTGCGAAGTGCGGTTTCAAGTGCCGCCTTGGTGAGCAAATCGCCGGCGTTGCCGCTGCAGCTAACCAATAGGTCGGCTATCGCGATGGATGCACTCAGACCGTCGTGCTCGATTGAAATGAGCCCGCGTGAGAGGGCGAAGTCTTGAGCGCGGCCGCTTGGTGAGAAGACTGAAATGTCTTCGATGCCGCTGCGCTTGAGGGCAGCAACCACCACGCGTGCGTGGGCGCCGGTGCCAATGAGGAGGGCTCGTTTGCCCGAGTGTGAACCATGCCGTTGTTCTAGATAATCGAGTGCCACCGTGATGGTTGACCGCCCGGCTGAGCCGAGGCCGGTCTCGCTGGTGACCCGCTTGGCAACCTCTGCCGCCTTTTGAAATGCCTGCACCAATGCGGTTGAAGCATGCCCCGATTGCATGGCCGAGGTGAATGAACGCTTGACCTGGCCGGCAATTTCCTCTTCACCGATGACCATAGATTCGAGACCCGAGGTCACTGAGAAAAGGTGCTGAGCCGCGGTTGAATCACTTATCGATTTAAAAATTTGACCGCAATATTCCGGTTCAAAATTTGACTGGTCGGCGATGGTTTGCAGGGCAAACTTGGTGGCCGCCTCAAAGTCTTCGCAGTCGAGATAAACCTCGAAGCGGTTGCAGGTGCTGATGATTACCGCGCCAGAGACGGTTGATTCCTGGGTTTTTGAAACCAGCGATGATTCGATCGATTCGCGCGCCTGACTCAGGCGGTCTAGATCTTCGAGCGGGACCTCACGATAGTCGGTTCCGATCAAGACGAGAGTCACTTCTCGTCTTCATCCTCTTCGTCAGACTCTTCATCGCCTTCGGCGTAGAGGTCGGCCCACTTGTCTTCGTACTCTGGTTCTGCATCGCCGGCGAAGCCAGTGTTTGCCGGTGGAATGTGACCAATTTCCTTTTCAAGCGCGGTCAAATCGGTGTTCGGGCTGAAGTACTTCAGCTCACGAGCCACCTTGGTGTGCTTTGCCTTTTGACGGCCACGCCCCATGGCGAGACCCCCTTACACGTGCTTGGGCGAACATGCTGTTCGCGCGGATACGAGTTTCTAAACGAAGCCTTTATTTTAGCAGGGTGTAGGCCAGGTAAAGCCCGGCTAGCGCTGCCAGTGTGGGTAACGCGAAATTAAGTGCGATGTTAGCAACGCCGCGCCAGATTTGTTTGGACTTGAAATATTCAACTGTCTGGGCTGAGAAGGTGCTGAAGGTTGACAGGCCGCCGCAAAAACCGGTAACTACCAAAGCAACCACGAAACCACTAGCGTCTGCCGATCTCAAAACATAGCCGACCACGAACGAGGCAGCCGTGTTTACAACCAGCGTGCCCCAAGGCAGTTTTCCAATCCAGCCGGCAAGCAAAAATCTAAGTACGGCTCCGAGGCCACCGGCCAGTGCAATCAAACCGAATGCGACGACGATCATTCTGTTACCTCTTCAACATCGTGGCTAACCGCTGCATTGTTGCCGGTCAGGCGCTGCCCAAGTGCGTGAGCACCCCAATAGCCAAGAAGGCTGGCGGCAAAAATTCCAAACACGTAGCCAAATAGGCCCAAACTGATTGGTTGACCGGCAGATAGCGGCGCGGCAATTCCAGAAGCAGTTAGCAGTGCAACACCACTCATCGTTGTGAAACCACCCGAGAAGCCAATGGCCCAAAACTGGCGGCGGCCGACCCGTGAAACGCGAGGGTCGCTATTTAGCCAACCGATGATGATTGAGCCGAGGATGTTAACCGCGGCCACTGAAAATAATGAGCCAAGGTTGATGTCGAAGCTGAAGCGGAGCAATGTGCCAAGGGTTCCGCCGGCAAAAACCAGTGCCAGGCTCTTCCAGTTGATAGTCAAGTTTTTAGTCCTCATCTATGCGCTTTGCGCGCACCTTGGTTACGCCGCCACCAAGACGGTGTCTGCGCAGGGCCGGGCGGATGAACTCTCCACGGCGCGCATCACCCGGAAGTGGGCGACGGTTAAGTGGGTTGGCGTATTCGGCCGACTCAAGGCGCCAAGGAACGAGGGTAACCATTACACCGCGAACATACATGAGCTGCTTGCGAATGCGGTTGGCTCGGTGGTTGTGCAGCACGTGCTCCCACCAGTGGCCAACCACAAGCTTCGGCATGTAAACCGAGATGCGCTCAGAGCCGAACTCGGTGCGGTGTGCCTCTAGGTACTCAACCAGTGGTGCACCGAACTCTCGATAAGGGCTCTCGATGATCTTGAGTGGAACCTCTAGGCCAAACTTCTTCCAGTCGCGCTCAAACTTCTTTGATGCGGCTGGGTCGGCTGCCACGTGCAAAACATCCAAGCGGGTGTGGCGGCTTGAAAGGGCGTAGTCAAGGGCCTTGAGCTGTGGCTTGTTGAGCTTGTCCATTAGGACCACCGCATAGTCACCCTTGCTGCCGAACTTAATGTTTGGGTCAAGCGCAATCTCGAGGTTGACGGCCTTGTAGTAGCGGCCGGTTGCCCACATGACCACCCAGAGGAACGGCATGATGATGAAGACCATCCAGGCACCGTGGGTGAACTTGGTGACCGAAACGATGACCAAAACGGCCGCGGTTAGTGAGGCACCAAAACCGTTGATGAGGCGGCCAGAGAGGGCTTCCTTCTTCGAGATCGTGCCCTTCTTGAGGCCGCGTCGCCAGTGCTTGAGCATGCCCATTTGGCCAAGCGTGAACGATGTGAAAACACCTAGAACGTAAAGCTGAATCAGAGCGGTCACCGATGCCTGGAAGACCAGGATCATGGCCAGTGCGGCCAGGGTCAGCGAAAGCATTCCGTTTGAGTAAACCAAGCGGTCACCGCGGGTGAGCAGCGCCTTAGGGGCATAGCCATCCTTTGCGAGAACTGAGGTGAGCAGCGGGAAACCGTTGAAGGCGGTGTTTGCCGCAAGCAACAAGATGGCCGCGGTGGCAGCCTGCAGAATGTAGAACAAGACTGAGCCGCCGCCGAAGATTGCGGTGCCCAGCTGAGCGATGACCGACATCTGTGGGCCGACGATTGCGTGGCCCTGAAGCTCAGGGTCTTCTAGATACTTGACGCCCGAAATCAGCGCGAAGGCAACGATGCCGATGAACATGAAGATTGCGCTGGCGCCCATCCATGACATGGTGATCTGCGCGTTCTTGACCTTTGGGTGACGGAAGGCCGGGACGCCGTTGGCGATTGCCTCAACGCCGGTAAGGGCAGCCGAACCGGATGCGAATGATCGGAGGAGCAGCATGACGATTAGGAACGGTGTGGCCACCAGGGTTGATTCTGGAACCAATTCATAGCCCGCCGATGGAGCGACGATTGCCTGGCCGGTCATCAGCTTGATGATGCCTGAAACGATCATGATGACGACTGTGGTTAGGAACAGGTAAGTCGGCACGGCAAAAGCAAAGCCTGACTCGCGAACACCACGAAGGTTGATTGCCAAAAGTAAGACGATGAACGCCACGGCAATTTCAACGCGCCACGGGTCAAGGCCTGGGAAGGCTGAGATCAGGTTGTCGACACCAGATGCAATCGACACGGCCACGGTCATTACGTAGTCGAGCAGCAGGGCCGAAGCAACTGTGAGAGCGGCCTTTTCGCCGAGGTTCTTCTGAGCAACTTCATAATCGCCACCGCCAGATGGGTATGCGGCGACGACCTTGCGATAGCTGAGGATGATGACAAAAAGCAGGAGGACCACGATGGCCGCGATCCATGGCGCGAAGGCCAGGAAGCTTGCGCCACCCAGGGTAAGAATCATGAGGAGTTCTTGAGGACCGTAGGCAACCGATGAAAGTGGGTCGCTAGAGAAGATCGGAAGAGCGATGGTCTTCGGCAGAAGTTGGCCTTCGAGGCTCTTATTCGAAAGTTTCTTGCCGAGAAAAATTCTCTTTGGTTTCAATGAGTCAATCACGAGAGACCAATCTACTCTTAAACGGCGATGGCCTCCTCCCTTTTGGGGGCGGAGGCCATCGAACGAATCGGGTTTGAACTAGGCGTTTGCCTTGGCAACCTTCTTATCTTCTGGGCGGCGACGTGCACCCATCGAGAATGTTGAAAGTAGGCCTAGGAAGAGGAATCCTGCTGCTGCCCACCCGGTGGCCTTAACGCCATCGGTGAACGAATCATTTGCAGCCTTCTGAATCTCCACTGCAACATCTTCTGGAGCGCCGGCATCCAATAGGGTTCCCTTGATCATTGGCAAGAAACCACCAGATGAATCAACCACTGTCGAGCTAATGCCTTCAATGAAGGTTGCTCGCTGGTCAGAAGGCATGCTTTGAAGCGCCTGAGTGTCGTTCAGGCGAGTGTCTGCAGCAGCCTGGGTTGCGGTGAACAAGATGGTACCCAAGACCGCGATGCCCAGTGCTGAACCGATCTGACGAACGGTTGACTGCGAGCCAGAAGCCTGGCCGATCTTGGTCATCGGAACATCGACCATGATCACACCGGTTAGCTGTGCGGTTGCTAGACCAACACCGATTCCATAGAGCAGCAGGAACGGAGCAACTGGCCACCAGCCGCCACCGGTCGATGCGATCAGTGAAATGCCGGCAACGCCGATGAGCTCGAAGAGCACACCAATCTGAACTGCGCGAACTGCTGGCAGCTTGCCGCTCAACGCGCCACCGACACCTGAAGCCAAGAAGGCTCCGCCGGCAAGCCACAGTAGGACAAGGCCAGATGAAATCGGGGTTAGGCCTTCAACGTTCTGAAGCCATAGGGGAATCGCGAATAGTAAGCCAAACTCGCCCATCGAAATGATTAGGGCAGCGAATGAGCCGTTGCGGAACGAGCTGATCTTGAAAAGGTCTAGGTCAAGCAAGACGTTCTTGTGAGCCTTCTCGCGCGACTTCTCCCAAAGCACAAAGAGCACAATGAAGATCACCGAGATTGCTAGCGAAACCGGGATGATCGAGATGCCATCGGTTGGCCACTTGAAGCCGCCAACCTCGAAAGGGTGGGCCGCACTGGCGGTGAACCAGCCATAGACACGACCTTCGATCAGGCCGAACACCAAGGTTGCGAACATCACGACAGACAGCAGTGCACCGACTACGTCGATGCCACCTTCGCGCTGTTCCTGCTTAGACTCAGAAACCCAAATCAATAGACCGGCAATAACGATTAGGCCCAGGGGAAGGTTGATGTTGAAGGCCAGGCGCCAGCCATCGGTGCCAAAGTCGGTGGCAAGCCAGCCGCCAAGAACAGGACCTAGGGCAACCATTCCACCGATGGTCGAACCCCAAACGGCAAACGCGATGCCACGTTCTTTGCCCTGGAAGTTGGCGTTAACCAACGAAAGTGTGGTTGGTAGCACCATTGCGCCACCGAAGCCCTGAGCTACACGTGCCATGATCATCGTGGTTGCATCGGTGCTGAAACCAGCCCAAACCGAAGCGGCAACGAAGATTCCCAAACCGATGACAAGTAGGCGTCGGCGACCGATGCGGTCGGCGAGCGAGCCCCAAACCAAAAGCAGAGAGGCGAATACGAGAACGTAGCTCTCCTGAACCCACTGAACCTGAGTTGAGGTGAGCTTTAGCGCTTCGATTACGTGCGGAAAAATGGTGTTGACGATGGTTCCGTCGATGATTACTAGAGAGATGGCCATCGAAATGAAGACAAGGCCAATCCAGCGATTGCGTGTTTTAGTCATGCTCCTAGGCTACGGCAAGCAGCGCCGAACAGCAGAGTGCCAAGATGATTCCAGCAAGCTGAGTTTTGGCAATTCTTTCTTTCAAAATGATGCGAGCCAGGATGATTGTGCCGAGCGGATAGAGCGCGGTGAGCACTGCCACTACCGAAAGGGAACCAGTCCGGCTGGCCAGGGTGAAGAAAATGTTCGCACTTGAGTCAAAGAAACCGGCGAAAATCACTGCCCACCAGAAACGCATCGAAGTCTTTAGTTTTGGGCTGTCGGCCTGACCGCCGGAGGCATACCTGTTTTTTGTCTTTGACAAAGTGACTGCCATGAAGACACCTAACAGGCCAGCGCTGGTCGCGCGCATAAAGATGACCGAGGTCAAGCCGGTGTCGTGCGGCGCACGGGCCAGAGCGCTCAATACGAGGCCGATTCCCGCGCCTGCCGCTAAACCTAGCAGAGTGCCTTTAGGGGTCGGCAGGCGAACATCTTTGCCCGGTACAAAGCCGACCAAAATAACGGCAACCAAGATGCCGGCTAGTGCGACCCAACCCCAGAGCGAGAAACGGTCGCCCTGCAGGGCGCCGAAGATCATTGGCACGATTGCCGACACCACGGCGCTCAATGGGGAGATGATCGAGATCGGTCCGATGGCCAGCGAGGCATAAAGACAGGTCATAGCAACCGCCGAGGCAACGCCGGCGGTGAGCCCCCAAAGGATGCCTGCCGTTGAGAAGTCGGCGCCAAGAAATAGTGAGGCGAAGAACACCAGGCTGAGGCCGGAGATCCCAGCCCAAGAGGTCACTACAACGGGTTGAATTCGCTTGGATGCGACTGCACCGAAGAAATCTGCAAAGCCATACACCAGAGCGGTCGCAAAGCCGAGAATGATGGTGAGCACGGCATAAGCCTAGTTAAAAAGAAAAACCCAAGACTGCGATGGTCTTGGGAGTTTCAGTGGCTCCGACGGGCGTCGATCCCGTGACCTCACGATTTTCAGTCGTGCGCTCTACCAACTGAGCTACAGAGCCGAAGATGGAAAA